>JAEINY010000015.1 GCA_016342595.1 Marinilabiliaceae bacterium | reverse complement strand
CCATTGTCAGATGAAAAGACAATAATGGTATTGTCTTCAATCTTCAAGCGCTTTAAAGTATTCATGATGATACCCACTGACCGATCCAGGTATTCTACGGCATCGCCATAAGCAGCTGCTTTACTCTGTCCTTCGAAACCTTTGGGAACAAACCAGGGCGTATGCGTTTCAATGTTGGCATATTGCAGGTAAAAAGGCTTTTTTTCCTCCTTAACAGACCGGTAAATAAACTTACAGGCTTCACGGGTAAACAGGGCCGGCAATTCAGCCAGGTCGTTATTATCACATCGCTTAATAACCTGTGCCTGCTCAATGAGCGGAATGGCCGGATCGCTCACCCCATTGGGCCGCCAACCTGAATTGCCAATACGCTCCGGTCCATGATCATTGGGGTAAGGAATACCGAGAAACTCATCGAAACCATGCACACATGGCAGGTATTGCGGCAGATGCCCCAGGTGCCATTTACCGTACAATCCGGTAGCATAGCCCTGTTCCTTGAGTAATTCAGTGATGGTCACTTCCAGTTCGTCTTCCAGCCCCGTTTTGGAATGTGGAAACAATACAAATAATCCCGTTCCGTTGTTCACCCTTGGTGCATACCGCCCTGTTAACAAAGCAGCCCTGGAAGGCGTGCACGTACCGTGAGGCGCATAAAAACTGGTGAATTTCATCCCGTTTCCGGCCAAAGCATCCAGATTGGGGGTATTGATATCTTTTGATCCGAAACAACTCAAATCATCAAAACCGACATCATCCGCTAAAATATGAATGATATTGGGTTTTGTATTATTCTGGGCACAAGCAGTAGTGATTCCGGCAGAGGCTGCCAGAATTGCAATTACGCTTGTCAATAATTTTCTCTTTTTCATTACTTTTTATAATTTCCGACCTGATTCACTCACGAAAACAAGCTCATTTTAAAAGAAAACAGAGCTTTCATTTTATTTCATTCTTTTCCTGGACGTGAATCAATGGGTCTGTTGATATCAGTATTCTTTAATCCACTTTATAATCAGGATTAGTCATGGTTGGAACCGGTGCCTGAGTGGCTTGTCGCCAAGTTTTCAAAAGCTGATGCAATTCCTTCACTTTTTCAGGGTATTTATTCCCCAGATTATGGACTTCTCCCGGATCTTCTTCCAGGTTGTACAATTCCAAACCACCATCTTCAAAATACTCGTGCAATTTCCATTTCCCCTGGCGCATCACCGAACCGGGTCGTGTTCTGAACAATGGATCACGGGCCTGATCATTCACCGGATGAATGGCTTGTAAATAAATGGGAAAATGCCAAAACAAAGCCTCCCGCTTCAAAGGTTTGTCTTTTCGCATTAAAGCAAGCAAAGACTCACCATCCAAAATTTGTTCCTTATCCCTTTTAATGCCTGCAACATCTAAGATGGTGGGGTAAAAATCGAGACCCGAAACGGGTGCATCAATTCGCTTACTCTGTGGCAATTGCCCTTCCCAACTGATAATCATTGGTTCACGAATACCGCCTTCGTAATATGATCCTTTACCAGCCCTTAATGGATACTGAGATGAAATATTAGCGATACCCCCATTATCAGAAAAGAAAATGACCATCGTATTCCCGGTCAATCCCTCCTCTTTCAAAGCATCCAATAAACGACCAATATTGTGATCTGCACTTTCCACCATTGCGGCATACACCGCATTTTTTTGTCCCTTACTACCCTCCTTTTGTTTGTACTTCCGGATCAGCGCTTCTTTTCCCTGCAAAGGCGTGTGAACAGTATAATAAGGCAGATATAAAAAGAAGGGTTGGCGCGTGTCTGAAGATGCATTGGCCTTTACAAAAGAAATTGCTTCATTGGTCAGCCGGTCTGTCAGGTATTCACCTGCCGGGCCATCCGTCAGTTGATGATTTTTATATGGACTGAAATAAGATTTAGGATGACCAGCATGGGAACCGGCTATATTCAAATCAAATCCCTGGGTACACGGATCTTCTCCCAAATGCCATTTACCCATATGAGCCGTTTTATAACCGGCCGCTTTTAATGATTCGGCCAAGGTCACCACGCTATCTGCTAAAGTAACTGTATTGGGTGTAGGTATTAATTTACGCGTATGAGCTTCTCCCCTCTCGGATGAGCCAACCGTATAGATGCCATGCCGAGGTGTATTTTGACCTGACATGATACAAGCCCTGCTGGGTGCACAATTGGCTGCGGGTGCATAGGCATTGGTGAATACCACACCCGAAGCCGCCAGTTTATCTATGTTTGGAGTCTCGTAATAGTGACTCCCCATATAACCTACATCTTTCCAGCCCAAATCATCAATGAGGATAAATACGATATTTGGCTTTTTATTTTTTAATGACTTTGCCTGCAATACACTCGACAGAACTAAACAGACTATAAGAAATACAATACGCATCTTTCTGGATTTATTATCTAAACCAAACAGAACCATGATCATATTCTCCGTTATTCACGGTTCCTGATTTAAATGATGATTATAAACTACTACATGTTATTGACTTTACTCGTTTCGAAAAGTAGCATTCCATATTTTTATAAAACTCAAGGAGGTCCAAAAATGAGTAAGTTTTACTTTTTACCACAAAGACTCAAATTCACTAAGCATCGCAAAGCATTGATTATTTATAGAATAACCTTTAAGCATGCTTTGTAATTTAGCAAAAGGTGGCAATTGTTTTCATTTTTAGACATCCTCAAGCCTCACAGCCCTTATATCTGATCCCCTAATGCTTCCATTTTAAAACGATCAAGCACAGCTGGCTTATGTTCTTTCACCATGATGGCTTCCATCTGCTTAATGATTTCCGGAAATTGGGAGGCCACATCCCTTTGCTCTTGAATATCCACATCCAGGTCATACAACTCAAGCTTCATGTTTCCTTTTTTAATATTCTTGCGGATACCTTTCCATTTTCCCATTCGTATAGCCTGCTGACCTCCATATTCCGGATATTCCCAATACAGATACTCATGTTCTTTTTGTTCTTTCCCTGTTAAGGCATTTACAAAGCTGATTCCATCGGTATCGTCAGGAGCATCAATCCCCGCAATTTCACACAATGTAGGCATCACATCCCAAAAAGCCGAAATGTGACTGGATTGACTACCCGGTTGAATATGCCCGGGCCATGAAGCCACCATCGGAACGCGTACTCCTCCTTCATGAGTAAAACCTTTTCCCCATCCATATTCACTATTAAAAGGACCACCACTATTGAACCAAGGTGAATCGGTACCTCCATTGTATGTAGGGCCATTATCAGATGTAAAAATGATCAGTGTATTATCATAGATACCCAAAGCCTTCAATTGCTCCACCAATTGCCCCACTTGTTCATCCATATAGGTCACCATGGCCGCATAAGCTGCATGAGGGTAGCGATGCGGGAAATAACCTTTTTTGCCGGTATAAGGATCTTCATCGCCAAATTTATTCACATAGTAATCCACCCATTTCTGAGGTGCCTGTAAGGGTGCATGAGGGATTGGCGTGGCCCAATACATGAAGAAAGGTTGTCCTGTTTCTTTCGGATTATTATCGTTAATGAAACCTGTCAATTCGTCAAACATGATAGTACCCGAATAAGTATTCAAATTATATTTATCATAACTACTCAAATCATACGGATCAGCCCCCTTATCTAATTTTGTGCCTGGTGCCACAGTATCATTATCCAGATATAAACGGGCACCGTTTTTATACAAATGCAAGGGGTAATAAGTATGCGCCTGACGTTGACAATTATACCCCACAAAAAAATCAAATCCCATTTTTGTGGGTGTACTGTGTGTATGTGGTGCTCCTAATCCCCACTTACCTACGACACCGGTGGTGTAACCGGCTTGTTTCATTATTCGGCCTAAAGTTTTGGTATCAGCCGCCAAAGGACGCTGCCCTTCCAGAGTCGAATCAGCTGCCTGTGCCCTGTAATTCCACACATCACCACGTTCCCCCCACTCATCATTGCCTCTGATCTGCGCATGTCCCGGATGTTTACCCGTCATTAACATGCAACGAGAGGGCGCACAGACCGGTGCACCCGAATAATGCTGTGTAAATAATACACCATTCTTTGCTAACTGATCAATGTGAGGTGTTTCGATGTGTTTTTGTCCGTAACACCCCAGTTCACCATACCCCAGATCATCGGCCAGGATGTAGATGATGTTTGGCTTTTTAACCTCATCATTCTGTTTTGATAAAGTTGTGCTACATCCACATAAACCCATTATACCAATTGATGCACTTGCAACACATATACTGTATGTATTCTTTCTCATTCTCTAATAATTTTATAGTTAGAAACCTGTCATTTTTAATTTACGGATACAATTAGAACTCCTTTCGACAACGTTTTTATTTCCCTTCGCACGCACCAGAAGCACATATACCTAATTCTAATAATTGCCCTATTCTTTTTACATTCTATTGTTATAAACATTAATTAGTCGTTCTAAACACCTGAGTGTCGAAAGACCATGTAATACCTTGATCATTGGCAATCTTCACTCTGTAATAGTAAACTGTATTGGCATTTAATCCATCCAAAGTGATGGTTTGATTTCCAGACGTCACTTCAATGATCTTGCTAGTACCCCATTTTTCTTCTTTAGTGAGCCCTTCTTCAGTCCCCCAAAATAACTGAGCCGTAGCATTTGAACCTAAATCAGTGACTTCCAATTGTAAATCAACTGAATTCGCGGTTATATTAATTGGTGCCTGATCCTGAAATGTGGCAGGCATTTTATAGAGTTCCTCCAGATAAGCCCCTTTGAGATAATTGGGTGCCGGATCCGGATTGCTTAAGGTAACTGTCTTAACAGGTGTACCAACTTCACCCCAGCCTCCCATTTGCATGGAAAATTTGTTACCTACCACACGCCAATCGCGAAAACTAAGATTATTAACTGCCGAACTACCGATTAATTTATTTACTGAATGCCAATTACCATCCGTATCCAATTGCCATCCTCTATATTGGGTTTCTCTGATTTCATGTCCACTTCTTTCCTTTGATGCACCACCAGCCACTTCAACAAAAGCACCTGTCTCCAGGTATTTAATAGTGCCGGAACTGTTGTATTTTTTTCCACAACCAAATAATTTCCAATGACTATCAACAGGATCCAAATAGTAACTCCAATAAGTGTCATACACCTCACCGGGCTTCATTCTAACAGCAATAACCTGCGTATTTGTATCAATACTAACATAAGGATGATCACCGCGTGGTTTTACCCCTGTTCCCTCGTGCCCATAAGATCCAAAGGTCAATCCCGGCCCTGTGGCAATCAAATGACTTTCCTGAAAGAAAGGCGGAACGGGATCGTTTTGACCATACGACCACAATGAAAAATTATATCCACTAAAAGTCTCTGTTTTAAGCGACCATGGTGACCCGGTATACCCAAAAGGAGTGGTTACAGGCTGATACACATTGGCTGTTTTATTCATCACCGTCAGCTCATGCACACTGATTTCCACAGGATTTGAGCTAGCTGTCCGCCATTTACCATGAACCGCAAATGGCCGATATCTGCGCATTTCAATTTTAGCATCCTTTGCAGCCGAACCAATGAGGTGTACATTTTTAAGCTGCCCTATGTTTCCACCCTGACTTTTAACTGATTTTATCTGAAGTTTCACGACATAAAACCCAGGCTTAACATCGGTAAATTCGACTCCCTTCTGAATTTCATAGTTACTTTCGCCTCCGGTAGCTATTAATGAGAATGCTTTACGCTCATTGTTTAAATACGCATATAGTTCTGAACCTTCCTGCGTGTCTGATACTCCCATCACGGGCTGAATAAACAAGTTACCTTCTTTTTTCAGAGTCACCCCAAACAAAATGGTGTCATTGGGTTGATTCCAATTATAAATATAATCATAGTACTCAAATTTATTATATTCTTCACCGGAAGTTTTATCAACCAAATGAGCCGTAAGCGTCCCAACAGGCGAAAAAAAACTTTCATTGGTCGTGAAAGTCAAGGTATCAGCTACAGAAGTACCTGGTCCTTCTTCCTCACCTCCAGCTGTTATATCATCTTTTTTGCATTGACAAAAAAATATCAAAACATTAAACAGAAGTACCACTATTGCCAGTGAACTTCCTTTTCTAACAATATTTGTATAAGCCATTACACATTGTATTTTTATTTTATTAATTGCAACCTATTTTTTTAGCATATGGCACGCCTTCTTTTTCACAACAGACAATATATACACCTGCTGCCACCTTTATCCGGTTGGTACCTGAATGCAGCACACCACTGACTACAGCCCGACCTCTTAAATCATAAACACTCACTTTTCCTGTTCGCACATCTTTATTATGAACCACAATGGCCCCTTTTTCAGACACGATAGTCAGCTCATCAGGTAATACATGCGAATAAGCTGATGTATTCACCAGGTTTATAATTTGATCAATACCGGCCTGGTCGAATGCCTTGCTGTAAATGCGCACATCCGCCATTTGCCCGCTGAATTTCCGATTCATCTGATCATTACCAATTTTCACTTCACCACCGGCAATGGTATTAATGGTTACACTTGCCGGCACTGCAGCCTCCAACGCTCCATCCACATATAACTTAACATCGGATACATCAGGCGTGCCGTCATCTGAAAAGACACACACCACATGATGCCATTCACCATCTGCCACATTGGTACTACCAATGATGTTTCCACCTCCGGGCTCCAATCGTAACACACCGGTGGCCTCCAAACGAAAAGCCCATTTGGTAGAGGTTGCAGCCTTTCCCCAGGCAGCTATCGCTTTTCCTTTTTGTGTCGTCTTAATCCAAGCCATGATGGTCCTGGCATTGGTTCCTGTTTCACCTTTATAAGCGGTAACTACAATCTGATCACTCCCATCAAAATTGGCGACGGTTCCATACTTCGGATCGGTCATAAAATCAACCCCGGTATTCTGTCCATCGCGGTGATAGAGGGAAGCATCCGAGACATCACCCTTCAGATTATAATGCACCTGCAAATCGCCCCCATTATCAGCAACTGTGATATAAGAGGTCTTCGTTTGCGTATCCGATCCGGCACTGTTGGTTACCGTCAGCACTACCTGATAAGTACCAGGCGTATTATAAGTCACCACTGGATTCATATTGACACTGCTTGCCGGTTGTCCGCCTTCAAAAGACCATTGATAAGATTCCGGATTATTGGTACTCCGATCGCTAAATATGATGCCACTACCTGCTACTACATTGGTATAATTCGCCGAAAAATCAGCTGTTGGAACCTGCGGATTCACGCCCTGCAGTAAAGATCGCCAGAAACCACGTCCATCGGTAGATACCGTTAATATACTCTCCTGACGCGTAGCCCCGTAATAAATATCCATTCCGGAGACACGTACAGCCGGCAAACCATTGGAGAAATTCACCCATTGGGTCATGGATGCATCTTTATAAAAAACACCTATATCGGTTCCTACATAAATCCCTTCATCAACTGTTTTATCAATCACCATTTCTAATAAAGCCACAGCCGGTAAATCACCGGTCAGCTCACTCCATGAGACACCTTTATCCCCTGAGCGATATATTTTACTCCCCTGAAGAATGAATACAACAGATTCATCTGTGGGATGTGTGGCAATATCATTGACTGCTACTGCTGATAATGGCAGACTGGAAGATATGTTGGAAAACACTGGTGAAGTCGCATTTATATTATCGCTTCGATACAATTCAGTCCCTCTTGCCACAAACAACAAATTTTGATTGGCCTCCGCCTGTTCCACTTTTTGAATTTTAGCAGGACCTGAAAAAGAGGAAATGACCGACCAAGTCACAGATGTAGCACGTGCATTTGTAGTGCGCTGCAATTGGGTAAAACCAACCAACAAGGTATTCACATCACCCTTGTGCAAAACACCGGTACCGGTGTAATTACCCCGATCGGTATTGCCTGCATTAATACGGGGGAATGTAAATCCACCATCACCGGAACGACTTACTTTCTCATATTTGAGGTGATAAATGTATTTCTCATCTGTAGGATCAATAATGCAAGTAGCTTCATCACCTCCCCATGGGGTATACCACACACCATTGTTATTGAGCTTCACCCCACAATGCATCGTACCTCCGGCCACATTACTTTTGACCGTTTGGCTCTGTGTACATTCATAAATTTCGGCAATGGGCAGACCATCCGTGATCATCTGAAACTGATTACTGTTGTTCAAATAATAGATTCCCCCATCATTGGCGGCATACAAGGTATTATCATGGGGTGAATACGCCCAGTTGAGCTGATCCAAATGCAAGTTATCACCCTCAGTGGTCACATCATTAAAAAATGGACTCCAGGTGACACCACCATCTTCCGATTTCCAGCTCTTTACACCTCCTGCCCATACTTTTGAAGCATCCGTGGGATCTACCACCACAAACAAGTTATAATTGGGCTGACCTCGCGAAATGGCTCCATCATCTTTATAACCTATGATACAAGGTGAGTCACCTGATAACTTAGTAAAGGATATTCCCGCATTAGTGGATCGGTAGAACCCTTCAAAAGAGTCGTTTCCGGCATGATCACGGGCATTCAACACAAAGACATCATCCGGTTGAGCAGATGTCACGGCAATTTTCATGAAACCTCCTTTACCAAAAGAGGTATCTTCAGTCCAGCTTGCGCCACCATCTACAGACCTGTAAAACTGACTGATCGCTCCATTTGTAGCCGCATACATAATGGAAGGATTGGTTGGATGCACTTTTAAATCTTCCACTTTGTCGGAGGATTGTACCAGACTCCAGGTTGTTCCCGCATCCTGCGAGCGATAAATACCATTGCTACAGCCGGCAATCACCACATTTTCACTACCCGGCTGAATCAACAAAGCCTTTGTTTGGGTCACCACCGACGTGGTATTCCAATGAGCTCCTTCATCGGTTGTTTTGTAGACGCCCAAATCAGTACCAATATATATCGTAGCAGGATCAGAAGCTAACACCTCACTCACAAATACTTCTTCCGGAATATTATCTGATAAGGGTTGCCACGATTGACCGCCATCCACTGTTTTGAACAAGCCACTTTTGAAACAGGAAACATATAAAGTTTGGGGATCGGTGGGATGAAATTCAATGTCTTTTACGCGTCCTCCATCACGTTTTGTACCGTTACGCGGGCCGACGTTAACCGGTCCGTAACAATACCAGTTCCCTTCTAAAGGAACATTGGTCGCATTGATCATACTACGGTAAGCACTACTCACGGCCTTGGCAGATATAACATTACCCAGCTCATCGGTTCGCCTGGCATTAATGGCATACCAACGCTCAAATTGCTTGTGCCGGTCACCCTTATAACGTTCATGCCTGTCCCAGTAAGTATCAAAAGCATTACGGGCTTGCTCCATGTTCACGCCCGGCTGCTCCATCATGTCTATCCAGATGGGGCGGTTATCATTCAGCTGTTCGGCTTGAGGGGGTAGTTCAGCCTCATATAAAGCTATAATTGTAGCAATTATAACCAGGCTTCCCATAAATAGAGAGTCCACCTTTCTATGCAGAAAAAATAAATCTAATTTCATTTTCGTTCGAATAGGAATGCAAGAATTACAAAATTTAATTGAACCTAGTCAATTCAGTGACTATATCTCCCTGAATAAACATCACCTGCTATCCAGGGAGAAAATCACGTTATTAACAAACTATTAATTACCGGCCACAATACCAGCTATTTGCTCCTCAATTAAAACTTCATCCAGAATTCGAAGATCATCGATCTCTCCAGGGAAGAAGTAGCCTGTTTTACTATAAATGGCATGCCCTATCATAACATCCGTAGTGGATGCATCCGTATCAATAGTTTGAACATCGGCTCTATATGAACCGGCCAAATCATTATAATCAAATGCTCCATCAATGTATATCTTCACATCTTTCAATAACGGTCCATCCTCAGGATTATAAGTGACTGCCACATGATGCCAGGCACCATTATCTAATCCTGCGCGTGTTGAGAATAATGAACAACCACCGGCCTCCACTCTGATTTTACCTTTATCAATCATCACATTAAACATCTTGCCTTGTGCATTAACCCCGTATGAAACGATTGTTTTTCGGCCCGCGACCACAGATGTTTTAAACCAGGCCATGATGGTGCGGGTTCCACTACCACCAGGTCCTTTATAGTCAGGAATTGTCAAGTATTGGCCTGTAACACCTGGTCCTTGCCATGCATTTCCAAACTTACCTTCGCCAAATACCGGATCGCCATAATTAGAAAGGGCAGTTATTCCGTTGGTCCCAACATCAGTTAAATCGCCATCAAAAGCATATTTTGACTTGTAGATAATGGGCTTACCAGTCACTTCAACATAATCAGTTTTGACTATTTCATCTCCACCGGCAGCGTTACGCACTGTGAGTGTCACAGCATATATCCCCGGGTAATCATAAGTGACAGAAGGACTTTGTTCATTACTATAACTTGGTGATCCACCCGCAAATTGCCACGTCCAAAGGGTAGGCTCATTCGTTGATAAATCTGTAAAAACAATATCATTCTTCTCTATAATCGACGTTTCAGAAGCCTGAAAATCGGCAATCGGTACAGGTCCCAAATTAGCCTCATCACCTTCCGAACAATTTGTAAGTGCCAATGTCACAAAAAGGCCCATTGCTATTTTGACAATTCTATATTTTAGATTTCTCATCTGATCTTTATTTAATTCAAACACTTTTTAAATCAGTAGCTCAGCATGAGCTACTGATTCATTATTTTATTTGTATTATTCCCATACTGGATTTTGCAGTAATTGAGGATTTAACTCAATCTGATCGCTTGGTAATGGGAATAGGTAGTAATGCTCTGGGAACATTGGCGGTGTACCTGTCACAAACTGAGCAAATCCTTCGGCCGCATTATCCTGAATCTTAATATTTATCTTATAATCCGATTGCTTCACCCATCGTCCCAGTTTCATTTCAGTGGCATATTCCATTTTCTTCCAGCGACGCAGATCATCACGACGGAAACCTTCGCCCATCAGTTCCACTGCTCTTTCGCGTCTGATTTCAAATAAAACAGGATCCACAGTAGCATCGCCTGTAGGATCAAAATTAGCATCTACATTAGCTACCAGCATATCCGCCACCCGCCCTCGAGCACGCAGTTTATTGATGGTCACATCTGCTACAGACTGATCGAAAGCACCTGTTTCAAACATGGCCTCTGCATAATTCAGAAGAATTTCACCCATCCTAAAAATCGGCGCATCGGCAAAATCACTTGATGATCGTCCGGTGTTCAATTGATTATAATGCTTCCAGATGCGATAACCGGTAGCTTTGGTTTTATTGTATGGTTTAGGCTCAAAATGAGGCACTTCTGCCACTACATTACCCGACCAGTTAAGATCAGGCAAAGTCTTATGCAATTCATCGCTGATCTCTTCCATTACAGAAAAATACTCCTGCTCTTCGGGCACACCAGTATGCGTCCAGTTGATATTTTGCGACACATTTACCTTATATGGCGGTGGTGTGGTGAAATATAAACGGTCATCTCGGTTTCTGAATTCGGCATATTTATCGGTATAGCCCCCAAATGACGGGCTATTATGCACTGTCTGCCCATCCTTACAAAGGAATTTATCCACCCCTTTCCGGGTAATGTCATAACTTGAGTTGGATGACCGGAAATCAGTTGACATACGCGAATGCATCACATCCTCAATGTAACGACGGTACAAAACAATCCCATTAACACCTGCCAGTGACTCACTGTTAAACACCTCATCAAAATTAGGATGTAACTGAGGAAATGCGGCCATTAACTTTTGAGAAGCAGAGATACAAGCAACTAAATATTTTTGACTATCACCTAAAGCATGGTATTTACGCCAGGTACCTTCAAATAAGCCAAAGCGCGAAATTAAGAAATTCACCACATGGGTATTGATCGTATTGGCGCCATCACCTTCCGGCTTAATGTGTTCCTCCGCCCATGTCAGATCTCTCAGGATATTAGCGGCTACCTCGTCTCTTGGTGTGCGCGGTCCGTAAAGAATACCTGCATCAGCATCTGTTAGCTCATTCTCCACCCAGATCACATCCCCATAAAGGTTCATTAACTTATAATATTCATAAGCTCTGAAAAACAAACCCACACTACGCCAATGGTCTTTATCCGCTGGTTCCATGCTTGACGTCTCCAGGTTATCGAGCATAATATTTACCCGACGAATCCGAATATAGGGACGTTCATAGAACTCTTCCGAACGACTTGGCACTTCATAGTTACTCCATAAATACTTGGCACCGTTGGCCCATGCATAATTCTGCATCAAGTCGGCTTCTGTATCTTTACTCATCACCCGCGAATTGCCAGGTCTATTAGAATAATAATCTTCGTATTTCAAAGTGGCCTGATGGTCATAGGCTATGAAACCATCGTAAAAGCCATGCGAGTACACTTTCACATTGCTATAGGATTCAAACGTGGTCGCTTCTGACAGCTCATCTTTAGGTGCCAGATCGAGGTAGTCCTCACTACACGCTGCCATCAAAAGCAGAAGTAATAAAAAAGCGGATAGTTTATGTATATATTTCATAGTTCTTGTTTTTAGAATGATAGATTAAGACCTACAGAGAAACTCTTCATAAATGGATAACCACCATTACCTATTTGGTTGGAGTGTACAATATCAGGATCAATTCCTTTTGGTAAGTCATCGATGGTCAGGATGTTATTGGCCGAAGCAAATATGCGAAGTTTCTCAATTCCTGCTTTCTGAAGCCATTCTTTAGGTAAAGTATATCCCAAGGTAATATTCTGAATTCTCAGATACGCCCCATTGGATAAATACTTGGTTTGCGTCCATCTGCTACGGCCATAGTTACTGTCTGAATTTCCATTTAAAGCACCACCATAAATCCGTGGGTAAAAGGCATCCTGGTTATCAGGAGTCCAGTAATCTAACTGATGCTTGTAGATATGATCAAATCCCGATGGATAAGGCCAAATCAGATCTGTGTTTATATTAAGATCTCTTTTCCCAACACCACTCAGCACGAATGAAAAGTCGATGTTCTTATAATTCACATAACCATTCAAACCAAATTGATATTGTCTGCGGTTATTACCAATTACCTTACGGTCACCCGCATTATCCAATGTATTATTACCGTCATTAATCATCCCGTTACCATCCAAATCGACATACTTCACATCTCCCGGATAGGGTGTTGGTTGATTTTCAATATACACAACGCCTTCTTTTAACTGGCGATTATCACCAGAAAGGTGTGCATCCAACGTTCCTTCCACGAAATCATCCACACCATAATAGCCGGCCGTTTCGTAGCCCCATATCTCTCCAATAATCCCGCCTTCGTAATATTGAGATAACAAACCGGCTTCATTATCAAACTTGGTGATTTCGGTTTGACTGTTGGAAAGGTTAAAATTGATGCCATAATTGACCTGACCGATCTTATCTTTCCAGCCAATCTCAATTTCCCAGCCTCGTGTTTCCAGATCAGCCGCATTTTCTAAAGGTGCCTTAACCCCCAAAACAGCAGGTAGCTCAGCACCTTGAATTAACATCCCTAGTGTCTTTCGGGAATAGAGGTCGATGGACGTGCTTAAGCGATTCTTTAAAATACTCACATCTAAACCAAGGTTAGTGGTCTGAACCGTTTCCCAGGTCATAAAAGGACTTATTAACTGGGCCGGATTAACAGTGGTATATTGCAAATCGGTAGCCAAATCAATGTACCTGATTTCTTCTGAAGGGTAACCGGGTATGGTTGGATAATACTCAACACCGCCACCTGGTTTACGGGTTTGTTGATTACCCACTTCACCCCATGAACCTCTCAGCTTAAGTGTGGTGAATAGATCAACATTCTCCATAAACGATTCCCTGGCAATATTCCAACCACCTGAAAAAGAAGGGAAGAAACCAAAGCGACTGTCCTCTGCAAATCGTGACGATCCATCATAACGACCGTTCGCTTCTACAAAATACTTTTCCTTGTAATTATAGTTTAGGCGTCCAAAGAAGCCCATTACTGCCCAGTCATGGTAACCATCATTCACTTCCATCTCGCCAATGGCCATATTCAGATAAGGTTGATCAACAGATATCAAACCCTTTCTGGCTGAAGAGAAATTTTCACCCACTCTTTTTTCCCGGTTAAAACCAGCCAGGAGATTAACGTTGTGGGATCCGATGCTTTTAGAATAATTACCATACAGGTTCAAAGCATGATAAACATATTCAGTATTGCTACGGGAAATCCTTGTATTATCAGGACTGGAAGCATTCTCGGTAAACTTAAATGAGCTTACAAAACGCGCCTGGTTATTGATTGATCGGCTTACTGTATTACCTTTCTCATAGGTTAATTCACCCGTAAAGAACAAATCCTTCAAGGGATTAAATTCCAGTTTTTCAAACAAACGTAGTTTATCATTATTGGTGAGTCCAGGCTCTTTATAACGCTCCATATTTCCTGGTGTATCAAATGGTAATACATCCCCAATGTTATCACCTGCAATAATTTCATAATGACCGGTTGGGTCATACATGCGCAACTGAATAGCTGATGCATAGCTGCCAATGGGATTGGTGCGTTCGCTATTGGTATAAAAAATGGTGGTTGATGATTTTAATGTTTCTGTAATTTGTGCATCCACAAAGGAATTCAAATTAAAGCGCTCATAAGAATCGTTATCGGTCACCATTATACCATCTTCAGAGCTGTAACCGGCATTTAATCGATATGCGATTTTCTCACTACCGCCACTCATGGTAAAATTATGAATGGTTGAGAAACCTGAGTCATCCAGGAAATCACCGATCACATCCGAATCAGCCAGTGGATAATAGGTACCGGTTGCCTCATCAATAATTAAGGGATAATTCGTATTGGTCACCGGATCTTTGATCAGATTGAGTTGAGAAGGATCCGATTCATACTGGTTAATATAGTCCAACCATACATCTGTTTCCTGTCCGGCGAAATAGGCATTTACCCCCCAGTCATTCAATGCTTCCACAAATTGACGCGTTGTCGCTTTCTCAGGTAATTCACTAGGTGAGGAAAAAGTATTGGTGGTTGAATAATTGAAACGCATGGGCGTGTTCTTACCAGCTTTCTTTGTAGTGATTAATATGACACCAAAAGCTGCCCGGGCACCATAAATAGAAGTTGCAGCCGCATCTTTCAATACTGACACCGCTTCTATATCACTCGGGTTGATATCATCAATCGACATGGGCACATTATCAACCAACACCAAAGGTGAAGCCCCATTAATGGAGGTAAAACCACGAATATTAAAGGACGTAGAAGTCGCACCTGGTCGGCCTGATGCAGATACCACTTGTAAACCTGCCGCCACGCCTTGTAAAGCCTGTGCAGTTGATGTAATAGGACGATCGCCAATAATATCATCCATCTTCACATAAGTGTTTGCACCGGTCAGGTTCTCCCTCTTTTGTGTTCCAAACCCCACCACAACGACTTCCTCCAAACCGGTCATTTCATCTATCAGAATCACATCAATGGAGCTACGCCCAGCTACCTGTAATACCTGCTGCTCGAAACCAATATAAGAAAAGGATAATACAGCATCCTCGGAACTCACATTAATGGAATAGTTTCCGTCAATACCAGTGATCACACCATTGGTAGGATTTGATTTCTCAAATACATTGACCCCTGGTAAGGGCTCTCCTTTGTCATCGGTCACCTTCCCGGTAACAGTAAATTGTTCTTGCTGAGCACCGGTGGAGTGGTTCACCCTATTCTGAACAGTCACTTTTGCAGGGTAGATGATCACATTATTATCTACCACCCGGTAATCCAGCCCCGTATTTTGAAACAACAATTGCAGTACCTCATCAATATTCGAATCAGTCACCTGTATGGAGACTTGATTCTGATCATTCACTAAGTCATTGTTATAAATGAAGTTTAAATCACTTTGTGATTTGATACTTTCTAAAACTTCTTTTATACTAACCTTGTTCAGGTTGAGATTGACCTTCACTGTTTGTGCATTTGTCAAGGCCGAAACTTGTAGTCCGCAGAAGACAAGTAAAACAAGAGTTATCCTCATTATTTTCCAGATTTTTCGGAACGAACTGTTTGGATACAGTTCTTCCTCATACGACTTTTTTTTCATACATTTGAATCGTTTACGTGTTAAACAAAAAGCAATTTTTTATTGGAGGGAGATGTTGGTAGCATCTCCTTTTTCTATTCTATCTCATGGTTTATTCCATTTCATTTTAATTGGTTCATGTCTGTTTTTTGAAGTTTATACTATTTCGAAATCACAATATAATCACCGCTCTGTTCGAATGTAAAAGGCCGTGCAGCCGCTAAGAAACCCAATAACTCAAAAAGCTGATTACCGTTAAAATCACCTGAGAATTTATAATTTTTCACCTCCTCATTCAGTATGACGATTTCAACGCCGAACTTACGTTGAAGAACCGTAACTATTTCGGCCAGGCTATTGTTATAAAAGACCAGTTGTCCCTCTCTCCACAAACCGGATTGATAATCTTCCCGATCAAACACTTCCATATTTCCATCTTCTTTGCTCAAAACCGCCTCCTGCCCCGGATTTAAATAAATGGGCTCCTGATTATTAAAAGCACCGGTCAACTGAACTTTGCCCTCATCCAGAAAAGTAGTTATCTGATTATCCTCCGCATAGGCTTTCAAATTAAACTGTGTCCCCAAAACTTTGACATCCACATGACTGGTTGAAATCACAAAGGGATGAGCCGCATCCTTGGTGACATTGAAATAGCCCTCTCCCGTCAAGATCACCTGCCGGTTATCTCCTTCAAAGGATTCCGGAACCACAAGCGAAGAAGTGGCATTCAGGCTCACCTGGGTGCCATCAGGTAGCACAATTTTTTTTACTTCACCCACCTCTGCCTGGTAATGAATCATATTCATCTGTTTCCCACTTTCATATAGCCCCCAGAACACTGAAGTCGCCAAAGCTATTGCCAATATACCAACAGCAGCATACCATCGTGCCATGCGTGGGCGCGGGAGCTGATAGCCACCCAATACTGAATGCATGACTTTGGCTGTAATGTTTTGTTTGGATTTCAAACTTTTCGTTGGAAAAAAATTCGTCCAATATACCTTCAATGTAACAAACTGATTTTTCATACTGGCGTCTTCCTCCTCCAACTGCCCTCGTACCTGCTCTTCCTCTACCGTCTCCTCACCAGCTAAATGCCGGGATATGTACTGATATTTTTTATCAATCTCTTTCATATTCTTAGCTTTCATATACTATGACGCCAAGAAAAAGAAAATCCCCAGTGAGTTTTTAAGTTTTTTTTACTTTTTTCTTCAATCCTTGACACAATAGCAACTATCACCCTGGATATCTACTATTTGCTGTCGAGATATTATTTGCGATGGTACACTGAAATTGTTATGGATTTATTGGCAGATGAAAAGTATGGGAGCTGTCAACTCAATTCAACACCATTGGGAAATGAATTTTGCACACCTCTTTAACTACCCCTACAGGCCTGATGTGGTTTTCTGAAGTCATTTAATGATGGCCATTAGATGGAATGAAGGACTTGAGATGGATAAAAAGGTTCAGTAAATTGAAATTTGTTAGGTCAATTCTACAAGAGAGTATTAATCAGTGTTGACCTGATAAGGGTGCGAATAATGTAAAAATCAGTTCATATAAGTAGCAGTATTCAACGATCAGATACCAAACAGCAGCAACAGCATCTTTTGTACATCTGCTTTCGACTGTTTCCCTTTAAGACCCATGGATTGGCAAATTTTTTCGACGGCGGCAGCTACATGGTAATCCACTGTTTTCACTTTAATATCCAGCAATTGAGCAATCTCTTTGTATTTCAATCCTTGAATTTTGGCCAGGGAGAACACCATTTTTGTTTTAGCCGGTAAGTATTCGATGGCTCTGTTGATCTGTTCCAATATTTCCTGATCAATGATCGAATCTTCATGCGCTGCTACCGGTTCGTAATGGTAATCCTGAATATCTTCCAGGCTAATGGTGTCCTTTTTCCGTCTTCGTAAAGCCGAAACAGCTTGGTTACGCACCGCCGTATAGAGGTAACTCTTAAGGTATTCAATCGCCAACAGCTCGGAGCGATTTTCCCAGATTTTGATGAACACATCACTCACTATTTCCTCTGATAACTGGGTATGTGCGACAATACCTTTGGCAAATAAAAACAGATCATGGGAATATAAATCGACCAAGCGGGCAAATTCAATGTGATTCCCCTGCCGGATCAAATCCGTATTGATGATTATGTCAGTATTTGATGGTGTCAATTTCCTGGAGTCGTTTCAATCTGCGTTTCAAAGATAACAGATAAGCTCGTGGTATACACTACACCATAGAGCAAAAAAAAAAATCAGGCTTTCATCAAAATAAAAAATGTAAGATCTATTATCCGCTAAAATATTCCTAACTTACTATTAGCTAAAGGAAGCGGATCATCCTCACCATCGGCCTGTATACCTTTATGATCAGGATAATTCCGCCCCATTAAATCACATAAAAAATTATAAAGATGAAAAACGATCATGACTTACAAATCCCTAATGAAACATTAGATGAAGTATTGACGAAATTAAAGGAGGTAAACGATACGCTGAAACCGTATTTAACAACCCTAACGAAAGATCAACGACGTACCATTCCCAAGATGGGTGACAAAACCCTGACGTTTGTGGTCAACTCCAATGACTACAGCCGTCAACATCCGGAACTGCGGCCTTCCTTTACATCTCAGGAAGATTATGACATTGATGTGGCGGATGCCACCGGATTACTCCCGGTCAAAGATATCCTGACCCTATTACTGAGTCAGGTGGATGACACCACCATGTTAGCCGGTAGTGAAGCTTATAATCATTCACTATTATTCTATAACAACACCAAGATGGCGGCTAAGAATAATGTGCCGGGTGCCAAAGAAATTTATGATGACCTAAAGGCGCGATTCCCGGGTAGTGGCCGGCGCCGTCAACCTGAAGACAACTAATCACTACCAAATTTAATCCGGTACAGGCCCCGGATTTTTCTTTGAGCCTCTACATATTAACTATAAATAGAGAAAAATGTTAAAACCGCTAATTGGTCGAATTCAACAAAATAATAAAAGGATTCCCCCAAAAAATCCATTCGCGTAATTAGCTAAAAAAGCGGGTCACTTATTTACCCGCAGAAAAACACAAATTCTTATGCCCAACCTACTCAATCAGAAACAGGAATTAATATATAAAGAAGAAGCCTACAAAATAATTGGAGCAGCGATGGCTGTACATCGGGAATTAGGATGCGGATTTTTGGAAAAAGCATATCAAGAAGCTCTTAAACTAGAGTTTATAATAAGAAATATCCCTTTTCAAAGAGAAGTCCCTCTTATTATCAGCTACAAAGGAACTTCTCTCAAAACTGTATATGTTGCTGATTTTATATGTTTTGATAAAATAATTCTTGAACTAAAAGCGACAAGAGAAATCGATTCTATACATGTCGCTCAAATATTTAATTACTTAAAAGCTACAGGTAGTAAATTGGGTTTATTGATTAATTTTGGTGAAACCTCACTCGTCTACAAGCGAATCGTAAAAGAAACTTAAACCGCCAATTCAACCAATTATTCTAATTTTTAATATCTGACACATCGTTCTTCATTCGTTTAATTAGCAAAATTCGCGGTTCATAAACAGATCTTGACGTTATCTGCTCTAAACAGGTCTCATCTGCTGTCGTTTTTATTCAAAAAACTGACACCTGTTTCCTAAAAAGGTCCAAACACTACTCTTTTTGCTCCAAATTCGATGCTCCAGAACTGCGGCTTTCTGTTTTTTTTCTTCGAAGACCACCCAATGTATCTCCAGTTTCTCTTTAATAGGCCCTCAATTGAGCCTTTTTGCTTCGATGATCTCCTTATTTTAATCCTCATCAATCAAAATTTCATTCCATCTTGTCAGAAAAAGGGAGGAATTTCTCCCAAAAACTGACAAGGCCAACCCTATTTTTGACTCACCCGACTAAAAAAGAGTCAAAAACAGAGTGACTATGGTAGATTTTTAAACTATTTATGCCAAAAACTGACTCTTTTTTTATGCCCTTAATCACTTGGTAACGAATAGTTGGGGTTCGGAAGGGGGGTATTGGTGTTTGCAGGGGCTATCTTAAAGTTAAAAAACACAAGCAAAGACTCAACAGGAAACTCATCTTAATATTAACCACTTAACACAACGCAAAAAAAACGCACGAGCTAATAAACCCGTGCGATATATTACAAAATCCACTATATTTTATCAGCCATATCCAACTATTTTCGAGCACACATTCTCATTACTTATAACTAAAACGGCACCTTCACAATGACCGTTTCCCCTTTTCCTTCTCTGTTAGCTATACTTTGAATGGTCCATAAATCAGTGAAGTTGTCACCATCGATAGCACTGCCGCTATAGTCTCCCCAGGCGACTCCATTGGTAGCTCCTTTGCCTTCACCCAACTTCACAATTTCCCTTAACTGGCCTGGCGTATCATCAGCATAACGATAAGCCATTCGTGGAGAAATATACATATCCGCATTGGTTTCCTGAAATCCCACCAGTACATCATTGTTTTTGTTTACGGCTATGGTTGTTTGTATGTAATTGGAATTCTTACTACTTATTAATCCAGTTTGTACAATGGTGCCATCTAATTTCATCTGGTGCCATTGAACAGCGGACCGACCTTCGCAATTAACCGCTTGTGAAAACCAAATACAACCACTTTGCAGCACCAGGTTTTTAGGATTACGATCACCCGAAGAAGTTACTTGTTCCGTATTCCTCTGAGGTGATTTGGGTGGATGATGAATATACTTCAATCCATGTTTTTTTGAACTTACTTGTTCACATACAGGAGATCCATTGTCACCCTCAGTAACACGTGTAATAATAAAATTATCTCCTTTTATTTTAAAAAAGTAAAGATCTTCAACCTCA
This sequence comes from Marinilabiliaceae bacterium, assembly GCA_016342595.1. Lineage (GTDB taxonomy): Bacteria > Bacteroidota > Bacteroidia > Bacteroidales > Marinilabiliaceae > JAEINY01. The sequence goes on along the minus strand of JAEINY010000015.1, from coordinate 25,552 downwards.
TCCTGGGTAAATACAGGGTGTCCCAGGCTTCCTTTAAAGTGGTAGGCAGTTGCAGGTCGACCAGACTTAACCTCACTCATTTTCATCACAAAAGTTTGTTCTTTTCCGCCAGGAAAAGAGTAACCAATCCATTTTTTACTGTAACCAATTCCACCTCCATCTACGCCACCGGGAGCAGGAACTGGATAGATATTCCAGGCACCAAGTGGGTTATTGGTTTCTGAAATAGCAACGTTTACCGGTTTCACTTTCAGGCTATCCCAATACACCCATAAATCAAAACCAAACACCTGGTTATGTGAATCAAAGAATATTTTCGGATCGATCCCATTATTGAAGCATTTTTGCGAAACGCCATCAATATAATTACCTTCTTTATCGTAAATTGTCAGTCCTGAATTCGTTCCGTGAAAGACATATCCTCCGCCAATGGCTATTTGCGGATCGACCTGCCGGTTACCATCCATGGCTCCATCGAATAAAAGATAGTCATTTAGTGTTCTCGGATTCCCTCCCTGAACACGCTGCGGACAATCTGCATTTCTAAATTCATTCTTATGAATTGGTGTGATGACTTCTATGCGCGAAGGAGTTTGCTTTGTGCCATCTTCATCAGGTTGCTCTTGTCTGCGTTGCGCAATAGCAAACGTCGTGCCTAAAATTAGTATAACTATCAAGTAGTTGAGCTTTTTCCTTAGTTTCATTAGCGTAGAATTATACTTTTCAATTGGAATTATATCTGAATTGATTGATCTCTAAAAACATCGCCTGATAATCTCAATACTCTGGATATTCTCCATAGAGGTATTCATGAGCTACCTGCTTTTCACCTTTTCATATCCATCCAAAAACACACAAGTAACTGAATAAAATCAACAGGTTTCTTCTTGTATATGTAGAAAAAAACCTGTTGATTAATTATCTTAGAGTTAGTTTAAAATGTTCTTTAAAAACTTATTTCCCTACTCTATTTTTTTACTGTAAGGGATCTTCATTTTTATCTCCCAGGTACCAGAATCATTAATTTTTATTCCCCAACGAATATAAGCCTGACAAAGTACTTCACCAGTAAGCGGATCTGTTTGGTATTGCGTCCAGTCATGCACTCCATTTGCGGCCTCATATGCCTCTTTATCAACAGTAAATGCATCTCTGGACGTAATATAATACATCAGGTAAGAACTGGTTCCTGAATAGTTCCTGCCATATTGAGGGAATGGAGGTGCTGGAAGTGAAAAGGTTGTGCTGGTAGCGTCATTCACTGTTTCAACTGAATTGTCATGAAAATTCTGAAGATAACCAGATCCTGAAGGATAAAACAAAACTTTTTCAGGACTAAAAGGCACATCATAGCTATCAGCGATAACCATTCTTACCTTAACACCCTGAGCAGGTTCATCACTTGTTTTTATAACGGTTATGTAAGGATGTGTTCCATCCAACACGCTGGGTACGTCATCATCGTCACCATTCGTAATAACCGAAGTATAAAGTGCTTTTAGGCCACCATCATTTTTTACCAGGTTGATCCTATCTCTCATTTCAGCAGGGAATTCAACCGGCTGAAAATCCTGCAATTTTACTATTACAAAATCATCCAATTGACGCTCACCCCTTACGTTTGCCACATTCACATTCACTTTGTAAATATCATTATCAGTAACAAACTTACTTGCCTGAGTGAAAGCCATCTCTCCACTTACATCATTTATTAGCAAAGAAGGTTTATCAGCCAATTCAAGCTTAGCCTCAACCAATGCCAGCGTTGTATCTGTATCCGGATTAAAAGACTCCTTCCAAATCAATATCTCATATTCATCAAACAAGTCATCTGTCGGATTACCGGCATCATCGGTAACGGAAGTTATTTCCCATTTCATAGGATAAGTAGACCCTTCAGCAGCAGGCGCGGCTGATGTCATAAATACTCCCCTGGGAACAAAGACTGTATCCTCCAACGCATGGATATTATCACTAATGTATCCAACTTCAGGTGGGACACAGGAGGTGATAACCGCCATAAATATTACAAAACTTATTATTTTTTTCATATTCATTCTTTTTAATACTATGTGATCTATCCACTTTAATATCAAAGGGCTTAGCTCGTCGACTTTTAGATAATCCACATCAAAATATTTAACATTATTCACTGTATAACAATAGATTCTAATTGTTATCCGGGTTGTAATTAAAGAGCGTATGGGATCCTTGCAGGACATGAATCACTCCATTGGTAGAAATCAGGTTGGAAGTTCTAACATCCACTTTAGTGTCGTCTCCGAAAGCATCCCAATCATCCCAATCTGCCCCTCCTTTATAGGAATAATACACATACTCAGGAGGTGTACTTAAGTTGTCACTATAGCTTATATCGTCACTTTCATTTAAGTAAGGTTCCAAGGTAATTTTCCTTTCATCGCCATTAATCGCTGTATAAACCGTTCCTTCTTTTGTCATGTCTTCGCGCCTTATTTTCTCAGTAAAAATATAGCTACCTAGATGCTTGGTTAATGTATCCACCGGTATATCATCAAAGGTAAATTCAGCTTCAGGATCGAGTTTGCGCATTTCAGCCAAAATCTTATTTATATAATTTTTAATAGAAAGATTATTAGGTGCAAAAAGGGTTGTTGCGCCATTCACTTCATCCACAAATCCACCTCTCTCTATCAAAAGAGCCAGCGAATCCAATTGATGGTGTGATTTTAGAAATTCAAACGTTGTTGTTCCCACATTGCCATCACTCACTCCACCATCAATTAGATAATCATCTTGCTCGCAAGAGATGATGCCCAGAACAACAGCTACAATCAATATTATTTTTTTCATATTACTAATTTTTCCAGGTTTATATTACAATTTACCACGCCAGTATTCTGTTTGAACGATGGATGGATTAACAGAGATAACAGATGGGTGTATGGGCCAGAAATAGCCTTTTTTGCTAATCCTGTTCTGATTCATCCAGGGTACACCTTCGTAATAATAATCCATGCGGATCCGATCAAATCCACCTTGAGCTTCACCGACAAATTCAATGGCCCGCTCATCAAAAATGGCTTTCATCAAACTGGCTCGGTCAGTAGCACCGGTATAGGCAGGAACACTCGCTTTACTTCTGATAATGTTCATATCAGCAACTGCCGGTCCATCATTACCCAATTTTGCATTGGCTTCAGCCCTCAACAGGTACATGTCGGCTAATCGGAATATCAGGATATTTGATTCCGTAAACTGTGCATACGGGTCTTCCGAATTGGGATCGGCCGATTGGTATTGGTATTTCGAGATGAATGAGTCATCTGGATTATCATACAAATAAAAGAAATGCTCCTTTCTCACATCATTATCCCGATCAGGATCTGCAGTCATGAACTCTTTCCCATAGTACTCAGGATCAATTAGAGGACCACTGCCATTATAATTTTTAAACACAGGATAATTCTGTGTTAGCCCCATATGACGATCGTCACCGCTAGACATTCTAAAGGATTCGTTCATGCCGGCGTTAAAATTGATCTCGAAGAGTCCCGTTTTCGATTGTCCCTTGCACATGTCCTCAACTCCATCTGCACCTTCAACAACATAGTCAATCAATTCTGCATTACTATTATTGATTACTGAAGTGGCTGCATTGATACATTTCTGCATCATTTCATTGTTGTCGTTATCCCTGCTGGCATACCACAATGTAACATGGGCCTTCAGGGCTTCTGCACTCGCTTTATTGGCAGTAATGGCCCATTTGGAATCTTCCGGAGTAGAATAATCCAACAGACTGATGGCTTTATCCACGGCTTCTAATGTATAGTCCAGAACTTCCTTTTCACTTGACCTTGGAATACGAACAATATAACCATCCTCAGTAATTAACTGGTCTGAAGTCTCAATTGATTCTTCAACGATAGGTACATCGCCCCATAAGCGTGTCAAGTAGAAGTAGGATATTGCCCTAATAAAAGCAGCTTCTCCAATAATCCGGTTCTTATCTTCTACAGAGGAGAAGACCTCATCAGGCATATCATTCACATAAAGCTCAATGGTGTTGGCCCAGTTGGCAGCCCGATATAAATCTTTCCAGTTACGGGACCCATCCCTGTATGCGAGAACATAGTTACCGCTATTCTGGATATAATTACATATCCAGTTTCTGCTTCTCATAAATGTCATCCCGGTAATCTCGCCCCAATAGATGAAATTGGCCTGCCCGCTAATCGCATATTTAAACAGACCATAGGCACCGGCCAGGGCCTGATCCGCATTACTCTGGTTCACCCAGTACACATTGGGGTAAGTAATACTCACTGGTTCCCGTTCCAAAAAGTCTTCACATCCTGTTGTACACAACAGACTAAAGACCATGATATATCCGACTATTTTTTTCATACGTTTCATTTCTTTCTTAATTTAGAATCTTACATCAATACCAAAAGAGATTGTCGATGCCTGAGGATAACCGTTACCCAATACATGCCCTTTAGCATCTACCAGTGAAGCATCCACTACTGCATCAGATCGTTGCCACATCCATGGATTCAAAACAGAAGTATACAAACGCAAGCGGCTCAATCCCCATCGTTCTATAATACTGTTTTTACTAAACGTATAACCTAAAGAAGCATTGGTAATTTTCCAATAATCACCACTTTCAATCCAAAGGGTTTGGTTGCTCCTAAATCCGTAGAAGGGGCCTAAACCGGTAGCGGCAGGATACATTGCAGGGAATCGTACACCGGCAGCTCCATCGCCCGGTTGTTCCCAGAATGAATACATGCTTAAATCAGCCAATCCATTTTTTGCCCAGGCTGTTCCACTCCTGTCATATGCATCCATATAACTCTGCAATACCGTATTTTTAATATCAGCACCAAATGAGAATTGGCTATATGCTTGCAAATACCATCCTTTATATTGCAGATTCACATTAAACGAACCCGTGAAGTCCGGAATTGGTGAGTAGTCACGAGCCAATTGCAAGTCATGGGTTTCATTTAAAATGTAATCACCATTCAGATCTTTCCAAATAGGGAATCCCGGTCTGATAGCCGCCCAGGCACTCTTTCCGGCCAGCGGTTCACCCGTATAGGGATTCACAGGCAGTTGGCTGAGGTCGTCAATGATGTAATCATTGAGGAACATCTTATAGAGGTTAATGGGCTGACCTACTACGTATCCATAATCATTTCCGGTAAAGTCACGGTTCCCGTTTGGAAGTGCATTCATGTAGTTTTCATTATGGGACAGTCCCAATGTGAACTCCAGGCGTAAATCGTTCGACCTGGGGAAAACATGGTAATTGATCATCGATTCCCAACCATAATTTAAAATACCTGCCACATTCGCTTTGGCTGTATTATACCCTGAATAGGCAGGAAATAATACATCAAAAAACAGTTTTTCAGTTTCCTTATGGTAGGCATCAAAAGTGAAGTTGACACGCCTGTTAAACATATCCAACTCAAAGCCAATATCCCATTGCGTAGAGTTCTCCCAGGAAAGCTTATTATTTCCTATCGCATTATAATTTGGTACAACTCCCGTTGTCCCACCATAAGAAGAGACGACCATTTGATTATATCCATTCCAAAACGGATAAGCACCTCCATAACCAAGGTTATAGGAACCAAATCTTAAGTAGTTCTGCTGGAATTGCTTTCCATTGACACCCCAACTGAATCTAACTTTCGCATAATCTACAAAATGAGATACTAATGATTTAACGAATGGCTCTTCAGACAATACCCATCCGGCTGAAACAGAAGGGAATTTTGCCCAACGTACATCAGTACCAAAACGAGATGAACCATCCATACTAAAAGTACCACCAATAAGATAGCGGTCTTTGAATTTATAACTAACCCGACCGAAATAAGATAATAAGGAGTTTTCACTAATATCGGTATAACCATTAATCTCTTCCTTTTTATAGCGTTCGTTGATTGTCTTAATGGCATCACTACCAAATCCCACAGCATTTAAAGCCATGTCCTCATACCGGTTATAATCGGTTTTCACACCAAATAGGGCAGTGAAATTATGATCTCCTACATCCTTTAAGTAATTCAAATAGGTATCAGTAGAAACATTCAAGCGGGTATACAAGGCATAACTAGCGAAACCATCCCCCTCCGGACGCGTCACTGACGGCTCATAGAAGTTCTTCTTGGTTGTAGAGTACACGGTAGTTAATTGTGAACTCAGTGCTAATCCCTTATAGAATTCATACCTCATTAAATTTGATAAGGTGGTAGAAATATATCGATCGGTGTTTAGCTTTGTTTCCAACTCACCCATTAAGGATTGTCGTTTTTCATCTGTAATCTGAAAAAGAGATGACTGCTGGGATGCAGGGCTGACAGGCAGTGCATTATTCATATCATAAGAATCCTGATAAGGATTCCCCTGTCCGGTTTCAGTATCTGTATAAACAAAGTTGGTCCTAAATTGATTACTGAAGTTTTTTCCAACCTTTGAATTGATGTTACCCGTCAATGTGTACCTATTAAAACCCGTGGCTGTAATTACTCCCTTATTATCATTGTACCCTACTGACAACCGGTAGTTGGATGCATCAGATCCACCTCTCATACTTAAAGAGTATTGTTGGGTAACACCAGTCTGATAGAACATACCCTGATAGTCCACATTGTTATTGAATGCTGGATTCAGACTATCTGTTAACATGATGGGTACAGATCCTTTTTGCAGCTCATCATGTAACCACCACTGTTCAATCATGTCCATCTTAGCCCGTCTTTCAGCCGCCCCCGCCAACATGGGCACCAATTCAGGTTGGGGTTGTACCCCATAATTTGCAGTAAACGTAAATTCAGGTTTATCCAGTGCTTTTCCTTGTTTGGTATTAATAATAATAACACCATTGGCACCCCGCGACCCGTAAATAGCTGCTGCAGAAGCATCTTTTAATATATCAATACTTTCAATGTCAGCAGGATTGAGTTGCGCCAAATAATCGGTATTGGAGACACCAAATCCGGCCAAATCCTCCAGTGATGTCTGAACTCCATCCACCACATAAAGGGGATTACTAAATGCCGAATTGGCATCCAAATTACCTGAAATACTTGTATTTCCACGGATAACAACTGATCCTCTGGAACCAGGCGCTCCAGATAAAGATACCGTCTGAACCCCTGTAGACTGGGTACCAAGCAACTGAGTCACACTAGTTACCGGAATATTCTCCAGATCTTCAGCCCGAATACTGGAAACAGAAGCGGTAAGGTCCCTTTTGTGTACCGTTTGATACCCAATAGCAACTACTTCATTCAGACTAATGGATTCTTCTACCATAGTTATATTAATGGCAGTCCTCCCGGCTACTTTGATCTCCTGCTGCACAAAACCTATAAAGGAATAGATCAATATGGCATCTTCAGAATTGACAGAAATAGAATAAGAGCCGTCTATTCCGGTAATCACTCCGTTTGTCGGATTGGCTTTTTCAATCACATTCAAACCAGGCATTGGTTCTCCTTGTGCGTCAATTACTTTTCCGTTCACCCTTAATGCCTTTTGTTGAGTCTCAAACTTTACTTGATTCTGAGAAGCCAACAGGATAATTTGTTGATTCACTATCCGATAATTAATCCCTGAATTTCCCAGTACCTCTTCAAGAATATCCTCTACTCGTTTATCTTTCACATCCAGTGACACTTTTCTGGTCACATCAATGTTAGCATCGTTGTAGAGGAATGTAAATTCGCTTTTTTGTTCAATCTGGTGAAAGATCTCTTTCAGTGAAGAGTTGAACACCCTCAAGTTGAGCCGTGTTTTTTGAGAATAGACACTGGCTGACACCTGGAAAAAAGCTACTAATAAAAAACAAGTCGTTAGTTTCATAATCCGTAACCATCTCAACAGGGCTGTTCGATCCCTATTGATGTTAAACATCCATTTTTTTTTCATAAATTTGAAAATCTTTTAGTTATAAAAATTCGTGTTAGCGCACGAGTTAATTGAAAGGAGAGTGTTAGCGCACTTTCCTTTTTACATTCTATGTTTATTTCACATAAATCATCACTTCATCTTCATTTATCTTATAATTGACCGGTGTAGTGAATTGTATCAACTCCAATACCTCACGTAAACTCTCTGTTTTAATGGTCATGGTGTATCGTTGGGAGTAGTTAAGTTGCTGATCCAATTCTATATCCACATCGTACCAACGTTCCATTTTTTTCACTACTTCAGTAAATGAGGCATTATCAAACTTCAATTTATGCTCTTTCCAGGAGGTGAATAAATCTGTCTTAACCTCGGTCAATGCCATTTGATTTGATATTTTATCATATTTAACCTGTTGACCAGGGGTAATCAATAAATGCTCGCCTGTGCCTTTAACCAATAAACCAATACTGCCTTCTTCCAATGTGGTTTCAACCACATTATCATCGTCATAAGCACACACATTAAACCGGGTACCATACACCTTAACTTCTAACTGGTCAGTATTAACGATAAACGGAATTTCCTCATTTTTTGCCACATCAAAAAAACCTTCTCCTTTCAAACTGGCAATACGGCGTTTGGCGTACGGGTCATAGACGTATTCCAATTTACTGCCCGAATTAAGCCATACTATAGTTCCGTCTGGTAAGATAATTTCACTCTTCTCACCTCGTGGAGTGATAACCTGTACAACCTGGCTTTCATACGGTAAAGATTGGTCACCCCAAAACAGTAAACCTGAAAATGTAAATGCAAGGAGCAATGCCACTACAGCCACACTTCTCCACCACATAAGCTGCCTATTGGAAATCATTCTAACAATAGGTTTTCGATCCTCATTTTGAATTCTACTTTTTAGTTCCTTATAATTATTCTCCACATTATACAGCCAACTCTTGGCTGTTATATCTGCCAATTGATAGCTCTCATTGTATTCATCAAAACACCTCAGGTTTTCCTCTGAAACTTTCAGCCATTCTGATAACTGAGTCAGTTCCTCATCATTAGCAGTCTTCTCAAAAAAGCGAATAAGTATTTTGTTGTAGTCTTTCTCTCGTTCCATATTTTCACCTTCTAATAGGTAATACCGGAAGAGTGCATTTTACCCCTACAACAATTCTTAAAAAAAGTAAAAAAGATTAAATAAGTACAATTAAAACAATGGAGAGGTATTCTTTCAATTCTGTCCGAAAGACCTTTAAAGCCCGATTCATCTGGGTTTCCACAGTTTTTACTGAGATTTCCAATTCGTCAGCAATCTCTCTGTATTTTTTCCCTTCATGACGGCTCATCAAAAATATCTTCCGACAATGTTCTGGCAAGGATTCAATAATCGACCCCATTTTCACCTCCAGTTCTTTGGCCAATAAGGAATCTTGAGTATCAAAGAAATCGCCTTGCAGGTAGGCATACTTAATAACTTCCTGATATTTATCCTCAACTTTAGAGTGCTCGAGAACATTGAGGCTTCTATTTTTAGCTGATTGAAATAAAAAAGGAAGAATGGGTTTCTCTGTTTTAAGTTGAGATCTGTTTTTCCAGATGGTATAAAATACTTCCTGCACGACCTCACGTGTTGACTCATAGTCATGCAAATACTTATTCGTAAAAGCACACAGCCGCCTGAAATATTTATGATACAGCAATTCAAAGGCTTGCTCATCCCCCATTTTAAGTCTGGAAATTAGATCGTTTTCATCCATTTTGAATCCCTGTTACTAGAATTTAACAAGGTGAAAATTAATGAAATCTTATTAAATGATATACTCTCCTCAGAAATTTGATTGGATCAGCCTCCCAATATACAAAGAGACCCAGGTCTAATTGCCCAAGTCTCTTTTCAAGAATCAACGACTATAATTATCTTTTTATCAAAAGGATACCTCAACAAACGCTCTAAATAAAGTAAGCTCACGGCTTACTCAATCAGCTTTTTGTGTTGATATTAAAATATAACTATTGATTCTGGCTTATTTCCAGGAAAATCTTCATCCAGAACATGAATTTAATAAGTACTACTATCAGTATCCTTAATAGGTCTCCTGCAATTTCAATAATTGAGACTTCAATTGTTCAATCAGTGCTTTATTCTCAGGAGCACTGTATATATTTTGCACCAGTTTATCGAATTTAACACCTTCTTTAATTCGGCCAGGCAAACATTAACAGAGGTGTACGCATCGATTGCTCATACATGAATCGTTTATCAAACCAGGTAATCACGCATGTAGCGTTGGCATTTCCACTTCTGCAACTCTTCTCCCTGACACGAACGCTTTAGGGAATTATGGATGGAAGGTCATAGAAGAGAAGATCTTATTCGTCATGGAAAATTTCTTAGTGAAGCTGAAAAGAGAGGTAATAGATGAGAATCCAAAAATAAAGCAGAATTATGGATATTAAAAACTTGCTAATTGGAGGCTGTTCGATACTTTTTGAGCAGCCTCTTTTTAAATTTCATTAATAAATATGTTAGATTTAAAAATTTTACAATAAAACATCCTAATTAACAAGCTCTAAATATATTATTTAACTATCAACACACTTGGTGGTTTGTTATAATACTTTGAAAACTCCCGCGAAAATTCATTAATTCTTGGATAACCAAGGTATTCTGCCACCTGAGATACATTAAGATGAGCAAAGCTTAATAGCCCTCTTGCTTCTTCCATCCGAATTCTTTGAATACGTTGCATCGGTGTTCCTCCTGTCACTTTTCTGCATGAGCGTATGATTGTTGATTTGCTGTATCCTGCAATTCTACCTAGTTCAACAAGTGATATCCTAAATGTTTTATTTCTACGAATGCGTCGTTCCAATGCCCACCACAGTTCTTCCTTTTCATCAATACCGCTATGTGTATCACTATACAGACCTTCGATGCTATTCAAAATATTCAACAAGCTCGAATAAACCCGAAAACTCCGATTCATTTCATTTGTTAATGAAAACCCCTCATAGAGCTCGTAAAACATCTTTTGAGTATTTGGATTGACAGAAAACACCCGCCTATCAATAGGTAATGGCAACAATTTTTGAGCCTGAAAACCTACGGAATAAAAAATCACTTCAGTCTCATCACCTATTGTTTCAACTTCTTCAGCCTCATAATAATATATTACATCACCAGCTTTAACATTATATTCTCTACTGTTTATCTTTATCGTATACGAACCTTTCGTTACAAGATGAAGTAAATGGCCTGGCAAAGAATAACAGAGATACTTGAAAAAAGGTGGTCTTATAAATTCCCAAACACCAGTTACATTTTCAACCGGACACGAAATACGCGTAATTGGAAAATCGTAGTTTATGTTGCTCATAATTGCTAAATATACAATTAACAAGTTGATAAATAGATTTATTTATGAAACTATTTGCGAAATAAGTGAATCTCTTTGCTAACATAGGTTTATCTTGTCTGTATAAATTTGCCATTATTGGAGTACAACATTTAACATTTGCTCCGGGAAAAGTGCTATCCTATAATACTTCAATGAAAAGGATTGTTGTTTTTTAAAATTGTAAGGATGAAGTTAAAATGTAAAATTCTGGCAAACCTTATCAGACTATTTGCAATATTCAATATATATGATCAAAAAGCGAATGTTACAGAGAATAGTAATCCTATAAAAGAATGGTGTTATCTGGGAAAATCAACAACAATTATTGGAATGTTTGCTATTAGAAAAGCAAATGAATTAAAAGAAAAATTAGAAATAATTAAATCCGGGAGTCTACATTAAAACATTATAAAATAAAGAATGGACTAAAAACACAATGATGAAAAAAATTTTAAACAACCACCACAAAGCATTCATAGCAGTAATCGGTTTAATGATTTTTACTGTATGCTCTACCGCAGAAAACATAAATATTAAAAATGACACAGTGGCATTTGCATTATCTGAGAGAGTCTTAGGTGAAGAATTAGCAAAATATTTTATTTTTCAACTAAGAAATTCCTCGGGTGACACTGATGAGTTTAAAATATCAACAAATAATAATAAAATTATTATTGAAGGAAATAATAGAGTTAGTTTAGCATCAGGATTAAATTGGTTTCTGAAGAATCAGGCTAATTCACATGTTTCATGGGAAGATAAGAGAATACAACATCCTTCAACTTGGCTGAAACTTGATCAACCAGTAACTAAAAAAAGTCCTTTTACTTATTCATACTATTTAAATTATTGTGCTTTCAATTATACGATGGCTTTTTGGGATTGGTCCAGATGGGAAGAAGAAATTGATTGGATGGCCTTAAATGGGATAAATCTTCCGTTAGCAATGGTTGGGATCAAAGACCATGGGTATGGAACATGATACTAAATTTTGGTGGTAATGTTGGTATGTTTGGTCGAATGGATGCAGTTGTTGAAGAACCTTTCAAAGCCTTAAACCATGCAGAATACTCAAAAGGCTTAAAAGGTATTGGGGGTATAATGGAAGGGATTGAAAATAACTACGTTATGTACGAATTGCTATTTGACTTAAAATGGCATAAGAATAAAATTGATCTGAATAATTGGTTATCTGACTACGCAAAAAGACGGTATGGAAAAGAAAATGAAAATATCAATGATGCATGGCAGATATTGAGAAATACAGTTTATGGTAAAAAAATCAATAGTACACCTCAACCAGGAACAACAGAATCAATTTTGTGTGCTCGTCCAGCTATAGAAATTGGAAGCGTTTCAACGTGGGGGACAACTAAGTTTTACTATGAACCTTCAGAATTATTAAAAGCTTGGTCTTTATTTATTAAAGAAGCTGACAAATTAAAAGATAGTGAAGGTTTCCGTTACGATTTGTTGGACATTACTCGACAAGTACTTGCTAATTATGCTCAAGTTCTTCATGAGAAAATGATCCTCGCTTATAAAAATCATGACGAAAAGGCTTTAAACAAAGCTTCCAAGCAATTTATTCAGTTAATTGATGATCAGGATAGACTTTTAAGTTCTCATCAAAATTTTATGCTTGGAAAATGGATTGACGAAGCAAGAAAGAAAGGGACAAATCCAAAAGAAAAAGATCTTTTCGAATTTAATGCCAGAACTCAAATTACTACATGGTCTTTTAAAAATTGTAGGTTGCATGAATATGCACATAGAGAATGGTCAGGGCTTTTATTAGATTTTTACAAACCAAGATGGGAGATGTTTGTCAATTATCTAAAAGAAAAAATGGATAATGATTCAGTGAAAGAGCCAGACTATTATTCATTTGAAAAAGAGTGGACATTTCAAACTGATCAAGGTTATTCTAGTGAACCTAAGAGAGATGCTTTAAAGGAAAGTTTAAGAATTTATAAATATTATTACAAAACTATTAGTAACAATTATTAACCTAAGGAATGAAGTATAAAATTTCCTCTATTACAATTTTGTTGATATTAGTGACAAATTGTATTTACTCTGTTAATACAGAAACTAAATTTTATGAAAATTCAATTAAGCAATCCTCTAAAGCTGTATTGAGTCGTGTTCTTGGTAAAAAAGCCAGTTATATTGAGATTAAGGTAATTAAACCTGAAGATAAAAATGATGTCTATGAATATGAATGTTCAAATGGAATATTAAATGTGGAAGGTTCAAGTGTATCTGCCATTTGCCGGGGTGTTTATGACTTTCTTAAAAGTCAACATATTGGTATGTTAGATTGGAATGGTGGTGAATGGAGATTTCCTGAAAGATTACCAAATGCTCCAAAAACAAGAGTAGTTACTCCTTTTCAAATAAGACATGCTTATAATGCTGTAACTTCTGGTTATACTTCTCCATATTGGGATTGGGAGCGATGGGAAAAGGAGTTAGATTGGCAAGCGATGCACGGATTTAATATGTTGATGGCTCCGGTTGCATCAGAGGCAATCATAGTACGTGTTTATAAACAATTAGGACTTACTCAGGAAGAAATAGATGAGCATTATACCGGACCCGCTCATTTGCCTTGGTCACGTATGGGTTGTATTGCTAACGTGGGAGGATCTTTACCTGATGATTGGCATGAAGATCAAATTGCATTACAGCATAAATTATTAGAGCGAATGAAAGAACTCGGAATTAATCCTGTGATTCAATCATTTAATGGATTTATTCCAAAAGGTTTTAAAAGATTATACCCCAATACCACTTTTCATGAAACTCTTTGGAATGCTGGTTTTCCTAAATCACAACGGCCCTGGTTAATTATGCCAAATGATGATCTTTTTGCTAAAATCACAAAAATGTACATGCAGGAATGGCAAAATGAATTTGGAGAAACTAAATATTATTTAGTGGATAGTTTCAATGAAATGGATCTTCCAAAAACAGATGAGCCTGTTACTGAAATGCTAGCAAATTACGGAGAAAAAACTTTTAATGTAATTAAAGCTGGAGATGAAAATGCTGTTTGGGTGATTCAAGGTTGGATGTTTGCCTATCAACGGCACATTTGGAATCCTGAGACTGTTAAAGCTTTATTTAGTAAAGTTCCTGATGATCGAGTTTTAATCTTGGATTATGCCAATGATTACAACAATAATTGGGAACCAATGAATGCATTTAATGGTAAACAATGGGTTTATGGATTCGTGCCAAATATGGGCGGTAAAACAGCTTATACAGGTGATTTGAATTTATATGCATCAGGTACAGCAAGAGCTTTACACTCTGATAAAAAAGAGAATCTAATCGGTTTTACTATTTCAGGTGAGGGATTAGAAAATAACAATGTTGTATATGAGTTATTGACAGATGTCGCCTGGTCAAAAGATTCTATCAATTTAGATAAATGGTTAAAAGAATATTGCATTAATAGATACGGTGCCTGTCCAGCTAATATGATTAAAGCATGGGAATTGTTGCGTCAAAGTTGTTATGATAATTTAATTCCTCATCCACAATTAGGATGGCAATTAGGAAGGTGTGGTCATGGTAGTGTAAATAGAGATCCTGAATTTTTTGAAGCTGTAAAATTATTCTTAGACTGTAAAAGCGAATTGTCAGAATCAAAAAATTATGAAGCTGATGTCATTGAAATATCTGCTATTGCGCTTGGTTTAAAAGCTGATGAATGGTTTAAAGTTGCAAAAGATGCATATTTAGTTGATGACATTAAAACAGGTGAAAGAGCAGGTGAAAGAGGTTTAGAAATTTTACTTGAGCTTGATCATCTAATGGAATCCCACCCATTAAATCGCTTAGATATTTGGATTGATTTTGCTAAATCTCATTCAAATGACAAAAACTTGCAGTTATTTTATGAATCAAATGCTCGTCAGTTAATTACCACATGGGGGCCTCCGGTAAATGATTATTCTTGTCGTATTTGGAGTGGTCTAGTTCGTGATTTTTACCATGAGAGAATGGTTGCTATTTTAAGCTCAGTTAAAGCCAATAAGAAGTTTGACAGAAAATCGTGGGAACAAAACTGGGTCGATGGTTCTGGTATAAGCACAGTAAAACCCTTTAAAAATCCAATACAAACAGCGACTATATTAATTGATAAGTCTTTTAATGAGAAACTCCCAATAATAAAGACTTCTAATGCAAATATTGTCGGAGAATGGACTCCAGCTAATACAAAAGAAAACTGGTCGGTTATTGAATTTCCAATTTCGACTAAACAGCTGCGAAATTTAAAGGGTATAAGATTTATTTATACTAAAGGTAATCATCGTTTAGACATTAAAGAAGTATCAGTTGTTGCAGATGGAAAAGTTGTAGCAAAAGATGAACACGTTGGATATGCAGGAAAGCCAAATAACTTAAATCGTTATTTGTTTAAAATTCCTTCAAATGCAAAAGGTAATAATGGTTGCTCAATTAGAGCACTTGTAAAAGTGAAGGATGGTAAAAGCTCTTTTGGACAAGTGCAATTGTTACTAAAATAAAAATAATAACGGATTGGAAACTTTGAGCAATAAAGTGCCCAAGTTTTTTATACCAAGCGTTACAGATCATATTGAAAAAGTATTGACACTAAGCAAAGTAGAAGAGTACATATACTACACTTAAAAATTGAACTATTTTAATGAAATACATAGGAATTGATATTGGTGGTACCTGGATTAAAGCAACATTGGTAGATGAAGCTTATTTTTTCGGTTCAACTGCTGAAAGAAAACTTAATATCCAGCTTAAAAAAATTGAAAGCCCTTTACATGAAGGTGCCACAACCAATGAATTAATTGATGTTCTAAAAAAACTTATTACAAAATTTGGGGCAAACAAAGAGAATGTTAGTGGAGTTGGAATTTCTACCGGAGGCATTGTTGATTATCATGGTTCGAAAGTTTTAAAAGCAGCTGCGCATTTAAATGTTTTAAAAACCGAAAATTGGAAAACTGAAATTGAAAATGAATTAAACTGTACTATTTCCATAATTAACGATGCCGATGCAGCCACACTTGGAATTTCCGAATTGGGCTTACTTAAAGGAAATAAAACAGTGGGAATTATGCCACTTGGCACAGGACTTGGATTTTCGGTATGGCGCAACGGTCGACGCTGGAGACCTGGAAAAATGCTGAATTTACTTGGAAGTATCAGAACTCCCAATGGATTTTATGACGGCATTGCCAGTGCATCGAAATTAGCATTGGAAGATACTGAAAATAACCTTATTGAAGTTTTAACTCAGGATATACATAAAGAAGCAAGAGATGAATATCTGAATAATCTGGTGAAAATTATCAATACTGCTGCAATTATTTATAATCTCGATGAAGTGATGATTTGTGGCGGTTTGGCCGATGCTGCAAATGCATGCAACTATCCACTGGAAACTAAGCTAAATTTACGATTAGCAGAACAGCAGGTTGAGTTGGATAAAGTAATTAAGGCTTCGGTTCTAAAAGAAGGTAACAAATTGCAACTAATTGGTGCAGTTTCGTTAGCAAAAGGAGAAGCAGTTGCAAAAGCCAATCAGATACGAAAACACTACAAGACAATTCCAACTGAAACTCCATATCAAAAAAATATTCAGTTACAGAATTTATCCACTTCGGAAATTGTAAAACTATTGTGGAAAGCCGAACAGGAAGCCGGAGATCTATTGGAGCAAAGCTTCTCGTCGATAGAACAAACAATTGATACTATTTCAGAAAGAATAACAAAAGACGGAAGAATTATTTATGTTGGTGCGGGTACCAGTGGTAGAATTGCAGCTATGGATGCCGTTGAGATTCCATGTACTTATGGTTTCCCCGAAGACAGGATACTCTGTCAGATTGCTGGTGGAATTGCTGATTCTGCCATTGAAATTGAATCGGATTTTGAAGAAGATGCCAGCTCGGTTCCCGAAATGTTACTGATGAATATTACTGAAAACGATTCGGTAATTGGAATTTCAGCCAGCGGTACAGCCTATTATGTGCAGTCGGCACTTGCTTTTGCAAAAGAACGGGGTGCATATTCAGTAATGATTCAAAGCGAAGAACCCAAAACTACTCTGCCATTTTGTAACAATGTAATTCCGCTAAACTCGGGTTACGAAGTGGTAGCTGGTTCTACACGCATGAAAGCAGGAACAGCAACCAAGAAAATATTAAACTTCATTTCTTCTTCGGTAATGATAAAAATGGGGAAAGTTGCAGGTTCTTACATGATAGATGTGGCATGTATAAACAACAAATTGATAGACCGTGCTCAATCAATTCTTGGAATACTATACGATATGGATAAGAATGAGGCGCTAACTCAACTGAAGAATGCAGATTGGGATTTAAGTGAGGTAATAAAAAACATTCAATCGAAATAAAAACCGTAGCATGAACACTCATAATAAGTCGGGGAAGTGGAATAGTTATATTCTACCAATGATAATAATTGGAATAATGTTTTCGGTATTAGGTTTTGCCGTTGGGATTAATGCATTTTTTGTTCCTTTTGTAAAAGCTGCCTTCCATATTAGTACTGCAAAATCGTACCTGGTTACCACCGCAACCTTTTCAGCTTTTATGTTATTTGGTATTCCATCGGGTAAAATTTTAATGATAGCGGGTTACAAAAGATCTATGTTCTTTTCATTTCTTTTAATGGCTTTGGGCATGCTTTTAATTGTGCCTGCTTCTATATGGATTAGTTTTCCCGTATTTCTGTTTGCTTTGTTTATAAATGGTATGGGACAAACCTTGCTGAATACTGCCGTTAATCCCTACATCACAATTCTTGGCTCGGAAAAAAGTGCTGCAAAAAGAATTAGTATAATGGGAACCTGCAACAAACTCTCGTTTGGTCTTGCCCCTGTGGTTCTTGCCATTTTTATGGATACGGTAAACATTCAACTTAGCGATGCAATTATCCCTTTTTATGTAATAACGGGAATTTTAGTTTTACTAGGAATACTCTCGTATTTTGCACCGCTACCCGAGGTAAAAGCTACTGGCGAAGATGATAGTACCGAAACAAAATCGGACTATACCAATTCAAAAACCAGCATCCTTCAATTTCCACATTTATTACTTGGTGCCTTGTCAATATTCCTTTACGTTGGGGTCGAAAATATTGCGCTGGTTTCAATCAACGATTACGCCATTGAACTTGGCTTGCCATCGCCAGAAAAGTTTGCAGTCTACGTTTCTGTCGGATATATTTTGGGGTATTTTTTAGGAATTATATTAATCCCTAAAATAGTATCCCAAACCAATGCATTGAAGATTAATGCCGCTTTAGGAATAATATCATCGATGTGCATTGTCGTTCTTCCTGGAGGAATGTCTATCTATTTTGTAGCACTTTTAGGCCTTGCTAACTCTTTGCTGTGGCCAGCTATTTGGCCATTGGCACTTGCTGGTCTTGGTAAATTTACAAAAAAAGGCTCATCTTTAATGGTAATGGGAATCGCCGGTGGTGGCTTGCTTCCGCCTGTTCTGGGTCTGTTAAAAGACTATTTTACATCCTATCAGCAAGCGTACTGGATGCTACTACCCATTTATATGTATTTTTTGTTTTATGCTGTTAAAGGGCATAAAATAAGAATAGTTTAGGGACTGTTTTGACTTTGTTTTTGGAAATTGGCTATTTCTGTATGACTAGTAGTCCCTTCACAAATTAGGTTCTTCAGATAGATGAGTAGTTTTTTCAAAAAAGATAAACTGGAATTCATTACTTTGCTTGTCAACCACAACTAGCAAAGTTATATGAACACCAGTTTATTATTTTATTCATTTTTAGCCGATCAAACCCTTTATTTTTTCGATCATCTTATTCTGCCTGCAACAGTAATTCCAGACCTTCAATAAAATTCAGTTAATCCTCTTGCACGAGCGAAGTGAGGTTTAGTTCAACATCCTCTATAAAAAAACTCTAATAACCCTAAGTTTATTTTCACTACATTATAATCATCCGCAACAAAAAAACTGTCTCAAAATTCCTTTTGAGACAGCTCTTTCAATTTCTATTTATTACAATCCTCTTTTCATTTAAAACACCGGCTCCATCACAAACTCAAAATTATAATTCTGAGCCGGCACCGAATACTTCTCATAAGGCCTCGCACCCCATGAGTTATCACCGGCCACGCCCATTTGCTTCAGGTCAAAATTCACGAACACACCATCTTTCTTCGTGATGTCGTTGATGTGGCGGAAATCGTCATGGGTCACCTGGTCAAAATCTTCGATGGGATTGTGCAGGGCAGAGAAACCAAACTGTGGTGCACCACTGATGCGGATGCCCCATCCATTGTTATTTTTCAGCTCCATCCAACGTACACCGGTCTTGTAACCATTCTCCTGTGGTCGGACATAGGGGAAATACTGATCGGCCACTTTACCCGAATAAAGGCCAACGAAGGCACCCCGGTTGCGGTCGCAGTAATTCTCATGGGGGCCACGGCCCAGGTAACGCAGATTATCAAATGTAACAGGCAGCTCCATTTTCAACCCAAAGCGTGGCATGTCCGGCAGTTTATCGGCGCCCATGGTAAATTCACTTTTCACACGCACTTGACCATTCCCCAGACAGGTATAAATCACTTTGTGGGTTGATTGCACAGCTTCTAATTGATAAGAAACGGCAACTTTTACTGATCCATTTTCCGATTGGCTTACGACCACATCTTCTACTTTTGGAGCATTACTGACTTCACGCCAAACACCCAGGCGATCAATCATGCGGCTGCCTTTATCGTTATCATTGGGTGCCCGCCAGAAGTTAAGGGCCGGTCCTTTTTGCAGCAGACTTACGCCATTTACTATCCATGATTGGATGCTACCACTTGCTTTATCGAAATGGATAGTGAAGTTCTCCCCTTTCACTTCGATGGTAGTCTCGTTATCCTGATAAGTAAGCTCTGCATAGGTCTCCGCTTTCGCTATGGGATGCACCGGCACCGGATACGCGAACTGATCGTGGGCCACTTCATGCCCCTCGGCCAATAGTGGTGTAGCTTGTTTCAATCGCACTGACAAATCCAGGAAGTATTCACACTCTGTTTGTCCTTGAATAGAAGGAACAGGAATGCTTACCACTTTACTTTGATGAGGAGCAATGTCCACATTATTTAGAAAGCCATAGTGCAATTCCTCTCCGTTACACGACACACTCCAGCGGATGTCATAATCCTCAAGGGATACAAAATCATGGTAGTTGGTAATTTTGATTTGCCCTTTGGCCAGATTACCGGCTTCAAAACGCACGTATTGGTAGGCGTATTTCACTTCCCACATGGCCGGATGCGGCGTGTAATCGGGTGAGATAATGCCATTGCACACAAAATTATAATCCGTTGGCATCCCTTCACCGTAATCACCACCATAGGTCCAATATTTACGGCCATTCTCATCTGTTTCGGCTAATCCCTGGTCAATCCAGTCCCAGATATAACCACCCTGCAACTGGCGGTTGGTACGATCGTGAATTACATCCCACAAATCCACCAGGTTACCGGTGCTGTTACCCATGGCATGGGAATATTCACTGATGATCATCGGTTTCTTCTGAGTCTTGGAAGCATATTGTTTCAGATATCTGACACCCGGGTATTGGGGACAGTGCAATTCTGTGTTATCACGATGTTCGGCACGTTCGTAATGAACCGGACGGGACGGGTCGCGGTGTTTGATCCAGTTGAAAACAGCTGTGAAGTTATCGCCATCGCCGGCTTCATTACCCATTGACCATACGATCACACAAGGATGATTCTTATCGCGTTCCACCATGCGGATGTTACGATCCAGGTGTGCCTCTTTCCAGGCCGTATTCTTGGCCAGCGAATGCTTGCCATAATACATCCCATGCGATTCAATGTTGGCCTCATTGGTGATGTAGATGCCATATTCGTTACACAGTTCGTAAAACCGCTCGGTGGTTGGATAATGGGAGTTACGCACCGCATTGATGTTAAACTGTTTCATGAGCTGAATCTCGTGAATCATGGCTTCTTCACTTACCACATGACCGTTAAACTCATCGTGCTCATGGCGGTTCACCCCTTTAATTAACACCTCCACGCCATTGATAAAGAAAACACCTTCTTTAATTTCCACCTTACGGAAGCCAACTTTAGAAGAAACGATTTCCTGACTCACACCTTTTGCATCCGTTAATTGCAAGACTACTGTATACAAATTGGGTGTTTCAGCAGTCCACTTTAAGGGATTGGAAACGGTGGTTTCGAAGTTCAATGCCAGTTCCTTTTTCCTATTGATAGAAGCATTGATTTTTTCCTCTGCCACTACTTTCTGCTGTTGATCGTACAACTGATAGCTCAACTTATAATTACCGGAGCGAAGTTTACTCACATGATTTTTGAGATCCACTTCAATCTTCAGTTTTCCATCGGTATAAGCCTCATCCAAATCAGCTTTCACAAAGAAATCGCGGATGCGTACTTTAGGTGTGGAATAGAGAAACACATCACGTTCGATACCACTGATACGCCAAAAATCCTGACACTCCAGGTAGGAGCCGTCACTCCAGCGATACACCTCAACGGCTAATGTATTTTCACCTTTCTGCAGGTATTTGGTAATGTCCCACTCCGCCGGTGTTTTACTACCCTGGCTATAGCCTACCTTTTTTCCATTCACCCAGATGTACATGGCCGATTTCACAGCTCCAAACTGGATAAACACCTGGCGTCCGTCCCAATTTTCAGGTACCGAAAAGGTGCGTCGATAAGAACCTACCGGGTTGTAATCGTGGGGTACCTGACCTGGATTGGCCGGATAAATCTTCTCCACAAACTTAATCTCGGGAGAAACCGGTGCTTTATAATCCGCAAATTCATACTGGTGGTTCACATAGATGGGAATACCGTAGCCTTGCAACTCCCAGTTGGCCGGCACAGCGATATCATCCCATTGGCTCACATCATAATTGGTTTTATAAAAATCCTGTGGCCGATCAGCGGGCTTGCGCACCCAGTTGAACTTCCAGGTACCATTGAGGCTTTTGTAATAGATAGAACCCTTTCGCTGCTGGTTTAATGCGGCCTCAACGGTTGCAAAGGGCATCAGCGTGGCATGGGGCGTTTCTTTATTTTGGTTGAACATGGATGGATTTTCCCAGTCTTGTTGCGTTTGTTTGGCACCCAATACATTTGCAGTCGGCCACCACAGGCCAGCCATTGCAATGAGCATTGGTATGAGGCGGGTAAGTTGTTTCATGTTAATCATTAGTGTAATTTTAGTTGGTCTGTCACAATTTAATAAAGCTTGAGAATTCAATTCCAAGTAACGTTCTATATTCCGGCGCATGGTCGTTTGGGTGCATTCCCGAATCATTTGATTGCGCCGGTAAACGGACTCGATGGAGACACAGGGTTTCACCCTGTGCTTTTACCGGACGCCCCATTGGAGCTAACTATTCACCATCAAAACCTAACGAAAGAAAATTTGCCCCTTTAACACCTGTCCTAAAAATGTTAAAGGGGCATCCTACTTATACCTAATCCGTCTTAATCACTATTTTTTTCTTCTAATGCACACTCAACTGCCCTTTAGCATCGGCTTTTTTCAGGTTGCGCACCACTGTATTACCGCCACCTGCCAGTGTTAAATCCACCGGCTTGTTATTTTTCCAGGCACCACGGGTAAAGTCAGGGATGTCAATGGGTTTAGAGCCATTGGCGATGGACCATTCACTCAATGGCGTGATACAACTCCAGGCTGCGGCGTCATATACATCCATGTCCATGGGTAAGCCATTGCGGAGGCAGTCGATCAAACGCCAGTCCATGATGAAATCCATGCCGCCATGGCCACCAACTTGTTTGGCCATATCACCCACACGACGTACTATTTCAGGAGTGTATTTATCCCATAATTCTTTCATTTTGGCCTCATCTGCCACATTATGTCCAAAAGCAATGTGCTGCAAGGGCCATTTCTGGGCAAAACATTTGGTACCACTCAGCATGTGAATACGTGAATAAGGGCGTGGCGAACTAATGTCGTGTTGAATCATAATGGTTCGTCCTTTCACGGTACGGATCATCTGCATGTCCATATTACCGCGCATTTCCTTACCCACAAACTGTTGTAAATCGGGACGCTCAGGCGCCAGTTCTTTGATGCGATTGGCCAAGGTAAAATCATCCGATATCATGGCCGTCAGGTAATCCAAGCGATCACCGCGGTTGATGTCCATGGCCTGACAAATGGGGCCTAAACCGTGTGTTGGATACACATTGGCTTTGCGGGTATTTTCGTGTAAACGCCACAACTTGTCATACGCACCATCACCACCTGGTTTATCATCCTTTGGTTTATTAAAATGCCAGTAATCCAAGTCGTGAATATAAGCACCCTCGCCATGTACCAAATCACCAAATACGCCTTGGCGCGTCATGTTGAGGGTCAACATTTCGAAGAAGTCGTAACAACAGTTTTCCAGAATGACACAGTGTTTTTTGGTCTGCTCTGATACCTCTACCATCTCCCAACACTCATCCATGGTTTTGGCGGTAGATACTTCAACTGCGGCGTGATTGTCTCCTTTCATGGCGGCAATGGCCACAGGTACGTGCCATTCCCAGGGGGTCGCGATGTACACCAGATCCACCAGGCCACTGTTACATAAATCTTTAAAAGCGGTATCACTTCCGGTAAATTCTTTGGCTTTGGGTAAACCGGCTTTCACTAATTTAGCCTGCGCACCATCCAAAGCAGCCTGACGGGTATCGCAAACAGCGGTGATTTCCACCCCATCGATATAGGTCATGCGTTCCACAGCACCAATACCGCGATCGCCAATACCTACGAATCCCACTCGTACTGTATCCAGCTTGGGAGCCGCATACCCACACATATTAAAATGCATTTGAGGAACGCGCTCAGCGGATTCTTTAATAAAAGCCTTCTGGCTTTTTTCTTTTTTATCGGCACAGCCCATTAAGGGGGCAGTTGCTGCAACTCCTGTGCCTATTGCCATTTTCTTTAAAAAGGATCTTCTATCTGATGCCATAATTTTAATTTATTTGATTGGTTGATTCTCTTTCACCGCCTGATCGGCATCTGCGGCAAGCTTCATTATCTCCTTCAGCACATTCGGATGTTGATCCGCTACGTTAGTGGTTTCACCCATATCTTTAGTTAAATCGTACAGTTGCGGCGAAGTGAATTCTCCCGTCCAATGCTTACCGGGTAGTACCATCTTCCAGTTTTTATAACGCACACTCATTAAACCGCCTCTGGCCTTAAAACCATAAATGGCCTTGTGAGGTGAACGGGCTCCTTCTTCCCCTTTCATTAAAGGCAAAATATCTTTCCCATCTATCACACGGTCTTGAGGTATTTCGGCACCTGCCACATGTGCAAATGTGGTAAACAAATCCATGGCTGCAATGGGCTCATCACAGGTTGAACCGGCCGGGATCTGACCGGGCCAGGCCATGATACAAGACACCCGGATGCCACCATCAAATCGTTCCTGGTATTTCCCTTCCCGCAGAATATGTTCACGGTTAGGATCGGTAAAACCAAAACGACCATAACAGTTCTCCAACTCTTTATCATTATGGACCAAAGGCCCATTGTCAGATGAAAAGACAATAATGGTATTGTCTTCAATCTTCAAGCGCTTTAAAGTATTCATGATGATACCCACCGACCTGTCCAGGTATTCTACCGCATCGCCATAAGCAGCTGCTTTACTCTGTCCTTCGAAACCTTTGGGCACAAACCAGGGCGTATGCGTTTCAATGTTGGCATATTGCAGGTAAAAAGGCTTCTTTTCCTCCTTAACAGACCGGTAAATAAACTTACAAGCTTCACGAGTAAACAATGCCGGAAGTTCAGCCAAATCATTGTTATCACATTCTTTAATAGTTTGTGCTTGTTTTATTAATGGGATCGCCGGATCACTTATACCTCCTCTTCGCCATCCTGAATTTCCTATTCTTTCGGGACCATGATCATTCGGATAAGGAATGCCTAAAAATTCATCAAATCCATGAACGCAAGGTAAGTATTGCGGTAGATGCCCCAAGTGCCATTTACCGTATAATCCGGTAGTATAGCCTTGCTCCTTGAGTAATTCAGTAATAGTAACTTCTAGCTCATCTTCTAGCAGCCTGTCGGACTTATTGTTTTAACCGGTTTCTACTCCAATTTCAAAAAGCTACATTTGGGTAGTTCTTT
>JAEINY010000014.1 GCA_016342595.1 Marinilabiliaceae bacterium | reverse complement strand
ATTAATTGAAATTATAAAGTCAGATTGTTTTACATTTTTCTTGCCACGTACTTATTTGCACACGGATTAATTCACAGAATAGATCAATTCAAATCCCGCGCAGACGACTCCATTTTTAAGCACCTGTTTGCTCTCTACCGCTCCCCAGATCATATCCACAAACTCAGGATGATCCACATAGGGGTTGCGGTTACTCTGAAATTCCTGGATGTAGGTATTTCGATTGCGCTCCTTGTCACTCACCGGATCATTTGTATGCCACTCCAGCATCATATTGATCACCCACTGATCAAGCCCATACTCATCGGTACTAAATACAGCATTGTTCCAGCCGGCGATTCGATCATCGTACCGTGTCACAAAATAGAAATAGATACGGGCAAAGTCACCTTTATAGGCATCAATGGGTTCGAAAACTGTTCCTGAATAACCGAGTCCACTGCGCGCTGATCCTACCTTACATCCATTCTCTGAGGTATTACTGGCTGTGCCCACTTCTCCAAAGGGAAAGTTACTGCGCATATTATTTACTTTACCATCAGTAGGTACTAAATGTACCATGTCTGTATACATCGGCGATGCGTCATCAAACCAACTTTTAGGTACAGAGTGTTCCCGGTTATAACAATCTCCTTCACCGCTAAAACCACTACCTCCACATTGATTACTTCCTGGCATAAAATCATAGGGATTCGCTCCATTGGGGTTATCGGAATACATGTCCCAAATGGTACCATCAGCACGGATATCAGACAGTTTATAAATATTCCACAGATCGCCATAAGAGCGAGAACGATAATTTGCTGATATAATATCACCCAATGTGCTCTTTAACTCCAACCCTGTTTTATTAGACGCCGACTCATAATACCCTTCATAGACATCACCACCGTTACCGATTTGATATTTTACAGTCAGAGCTGTTCCGGCATTAATAGAGGGATTATCTGCTGCCAGCGTTTTCACCTGCTGCTGCACCGCATTTTGAGCATCGGTATAAGTTAATGTAATAGTAATGGGTCCCTTGAAAAAATAACCGAAACGTGTTTCTGAATCAGGATAACTTAAATCACCATCCGGACTGGAGATAGCCACCGAATAATTGGAAAATGAAGATTTAAAATCATCAGCATATGCAACGGCGATACCAAAATTAGCCTGAGTAACTTCAAGTGAAAGATCAGTTGTTTGGTCCTTTGTCACCGTAACACTTTGCTTGCCACCATAAATGGGATAATTAAATTGTGGGCTTAAAGCGCCAGTATAACGAACAGCGATTTCATAGGTACCGGATTTCAAATCAATTGTAGACGGTAAGTTATCCAAATCGATAAAACTCTGAACCACCTCGCCCTGATCGTTATTCACATCCAATAGATGATCTTTCAATAAAGATGTCGTTGCACTTTTTAAATCCAGACATAGGTTAACTCCACTTGTTACCTCTTGTTCAACTAATTGTTCCTCTTTGTTACATGAAAAAAACGATACAAGGAGAAGTATCAGTAACAAATGACTCAAAGGCTTTCTCATTTCAATAGTAGTGTTAGAATTGATAAGTTATTTTGTATTATACAAATTTTAACGGGTGATTTACTGATTGTAAAATAATGTAAAATTTCAGACTCGACCAAACGGTCGGTCGCCTTATTTATAAAACTTTACGAACTGTTAATATTCAACAATAAAACCCTCAAAAAAGGGGTATATTCAGCATTGAACCAATACTAACCGTACATTTTGTAAATAAAAAAAACAAAAAAGGATAAGGGTAACTTAACAATCATAACAGAAAAAGCTATTCACAATGAATAGCTTTTTAAAATCCACTAAAGGTATTTTTTAACTTAGTTCACTCGTCTAATCCGCATTTGATCCAACATGGCACGATTGACAGCACCATTCATGTTGGCATTAAAATGCTCGAAAGAAAGTAGTAGCTCATTCTCACCTTTCAATAAATCAACAGAGATACCATTAGACCATCCCCAATTGGACCATTCATCTTTTCCGCGTTGCGGCATCACCACTACACCGGCAAATGTTTTGTTGGCATACAAACTGCGAATGGCACATTTATTATCGGTATTATCCGGTCCGGATCCATTGCTATATCGGAAATCGATGAAATAGCTACCCGTTTGTGGGACAGAAACCCGAAACTTCACCTTCCTGTTATCATCGTGACTTAATTCAATAAATCCGGTTCCATTATATCCCTTACAATCGAGTTTTGAAACCTTGCCAAATTGTTCGGCTTGAACACTACTAATTTGCTTGGGTTGAATCACACTAACAGGCTCACTTATGAATGAGTAATTACTATCATTTACTGCTTTTACAGTGTACTCAGTCAACAGATTGGATAACTCAAAAACATATTCAGTATCGGAAATCTGAGCCACCTCTTTACCATTTTTATAGACCAGATAAAGAGTTGCATCCGTCACCGGATTCCATACTAAGGTATTGTGATGGCGCTTCACAATTGGTGTTTCCAATGAGAATTTATTCGGAAGCATTGCTACGGGCTGATCAATGGTCTTACTTCCTTGTAAGACTATTTTTACAGTATGTTTACCCGCTAATGATCCATCAATAAACGGATCAGACACGGATTTCCCGTCCAACAAAAAGGTTTTCACCTGATCACCGGTACCAGTAACCTCTATATCCAAAACCATATCGCGATACTTGAAATTAGAAATGGCCAAATGGTCACCGTAGTTTTCCGGTATCATCGGGTCAAAGTGTAATCCTTCAACCTGAAAATCCATCCCTAAGAAAACCCGGTAAACCATGGCCAGGTTACCAGCCACACTCCACAATTGACGATTGGAATTCACTTCCGTATCCCGAAAATCACCATTATCGGCCACCATGTTTTCTTTATTGGTTAAAAATAAAGCGGCCGATCGATACAAACCTGCTAATCCATGTTCTAAACCATCCATGTGTTTGGTTTTCGCACAGGCCCAGTTCCAATAAGCCTGTACAAAAGGCCAGATACCATTGTTGTGATAGGGCGGAATACCCGGAATTTGTGGATAGATACAAGGTATTCCATAATTCACAATGGGGGTATTGTTAACAATGGTTTGGGCACGTGATGCATCAGCAATACCAAATAATATAGTATGCGCCTCACCTAGTGCTTCGCTTCGAGGGGATAGCATGAGGTGCTGGCGACCATATAAATATTGCCCATAATAACCAGCTTCTTCCACCCATAACCATTCATTGATGGCACGTTTTACTTTTAAAGCTTCCTGCTGATACCTTTGACTGCTCTTACCCATTAGTTCTGATATTTCAGCCAGTATGCTATAGGTTTGATAATGTACGGCATTCGTACCAAGCGTACGTGACTCAAATATATCTACCCCATTCATCCACACCGGATAGGTTTGCTTGCGCCAATCCAAGAATGAAGATTCTCCTTTAATCAGATCATTCTTTTCATCTTTCAAGGTTTTTAAATCATCTTCCACCGAATTCATAATAATTGGATAAATGGTATCTAGCCATTGCTGATCTCCGGTTACTTTATAAATTTCCCAGGCCGCCACTGCCCAGGTGGTGCGGTCGGACGACACCGGCCAGGCCCCGCCCGTTCCTGTATCCTGAATGATGCGCTGATTTTGTACCTTATGCATTAAGCTGGTCTTGGCCATTTCCGGATCCAAATAAGCATAAGCCAGAAGTATACTGTAACTGATATCGCGGGTCCAGACACCAGGCCAGGCTTCACCGGTGCGGAAGGTTCCATCTGCCTCTTTATTCATCACTGTTTCATCCAATGATAAATTGTACAAGGCATCGATTAAAGGAATAGCGGATTGAAGTTGTGGATAATTGGAAATATCATTTTTTAGAGTCCACGCTTTAGCTGTGAAATCTTCCGGATTGAAAGGATTTAAAGCCAAGGTGATCTCATAAATGCCATCACCGTCAGTATCGGTCAATTCTTTATCGGTACGACCGGCCAGATTATCAAAATCCCAGCTGAGTGGCGATAGATTACCAGCTATGTAAAAGCCTTTGAAATCATCTTTATAGATTTTATCCCCATCAAAAGTCTCAAAATAACCATTTTCTTCAAATGATTTCATGACCTTGCGGCAATCCACCTTCACCTTAAAAGGCATATTGGCAGCAATACTGCCATCGGCACCATCTGCTTGTTCATCGGCATGCTTTTCTCCAAAAATGAGTTGGGGCAACTGAATCATTCCATCATCCCTTGCATTTAGCACAAAGGTATGATTCACCCCCATGGGCATCTCATTGTCCTTACCGTTGATGGCCAGTTTAAATTCAATGAAATTGGGAAAGTTATCATTGGCCGGACTTTGGTAGTCGGAGGCCATATGGGTAGGAGAGAGGACCTTCGCTGTGTACTCTCCTTGCACAACCCGATCGGCTTCGATGGTGAAGGCCTCGGATTGATAAATTACTTTTTCACTTGGAAGCTGACAGGCAAATGCCATGATTAAAATCGCCAGATTAATAAAGGGTTGTTTCATAATTCAAAAGATGGTGTGACGGCATGTCACCATGCCAAAGTGTTTCAGCTGCAAATTACTAATGTATTGGATGAAGCGCAAACTACATCACCAACTTTTAATTAATTATCAATCAGTTATGAAATATCATACCCTGTTCCACCGCTTTGCAAACGTTTGTGGAAAGTAGCTTAT
Organism: Marinilabiliaceae bacterium; assembly: GCA_016342595.1. GTDB lineage: Bacteria > Bacteroidota > Bacteroidia > Bacteroidales > Marinilabiliaceae > JAEINY01. Next base: position 41,943 of record JAEINY010000014.1, on the reverse strand, counting down.
CTAATTATCCCGCTGGGGATAAATATTTATGCCCATGGGGATAATTTGTTTTCCCCAGCGGGATAATTGATTTTGGTACGCGGGATAATTGATTATCCCAATCAGCATATAAAAAAAGCTCCCAGAGGGAGCTTTCTACTACTAAAAAAAATGAAAGACCAGCCACTCCTAATTTGCTTTTACATATTTCAGTGTGGTCAACATATCACGTAATTCTTTATCGGGCCGGAAATTAATTTTGGCCCCTTTGATAAGCCGGGAGGAGACCTCTTCTGGCGCTTCAACCCCCTCGCTTTTAAGAGAAAGGCTAAAATGCCCTAACTTATCAAGTTTGACCGTCCGGCCTTCACTCAACTCGTAGTTGATCTTATCCAATAATTCAATCACTACCCCATACACATCCGAACGACTCATGGTGGAGTTGGCCGAAATCAATTGACACAGCTTATCAATATCCGTCACATCCTTACGAATGGCCGTGGCATAATACTTTAAAGGTGCTGACACATCTCTCGGATTTACCTTAGCTGAAGATTTGAATAATACGCTCATAATAGTTTGGTTGTTAGTTTATACTATTATTCAAATTCGTGGAAAAATAGTAAATATTCAAGTTGACTTTTAAAAAAGTTTTTTCTATAAAGACCTGATGTAAAAGAAGTAAAATAAGAAGTTCTCAGAATCCCCTACTTGCCTTTTCATAAATAGATTGGTACATTAACTCAATCCATTCATAAGCTAAATCAACACGTTATGAACAAGCGAAAAACCATCCTTATCATCTGTAGCCTGTTTGCTTTGACCCTACTCCTTTCATCTTGCTTTCCTGGTGCAGGCAGATATTCACCCCTCAAACCGGCCGGTTTCTTTACCGGAATCTGGCACGGTTGGATTGCACCCATCTCTTTGATTATAGGACTGTTTAAATCCAATGTCTCCATATATGAGTCGTTTAATACGGGGTGGTGGTATGATTTTGGATTTTACATTTCGATTATTGCGGGCTTTGGGAGTATTCAGTTGGTGCGGAAGAAGAGAGGATAGAAAAATCTCGCGCAGAGTCGCAGGGGCGCAAAGAAAGCGGGTGTATTTGTTCCTTCCGTGTATCCTTGCCACACGTTATTCCTAAAAATTAATAATGAGCCCTTAAAGAGATCCTAAAAGGGGTGAAATCTAGAAATTTAATACTTTATTTTTCTAGTATCTATAAACAGATTTATTATTTTTTCCCACTCATTTTTTTTGATAAATCTCATAATGAAGTTAAAGTATCTATTTTGCGCAATATTCATCATTACAGTATGTATGAATTTAAAATCACAAAGTATAAAAGGAATTAAAATAGGAGGCAATGGATTACTAGGTCCCTTATGGGGGAAGAAGCAAATTCAAACAACAATTTTTGAGAAACCAGGGATTGTAAGTGTAGAAAAATTCAAAGGTAAAATCATCTCCATCAATTATAAATCACTCCAAAAATATTCAGAGACAGAAGCCGAATTAGTGGCAGAAAAATTAAACGCCAAGGATGATTTAAATTTGGTTAAAAACAGGAGCTACGGTACAATATGTTGGACATCGTCTAAACCTAATCCCAATAATGTATTGGGCACCGTTAAATTATCTATCTCAACCGATCAGAGCTTTTCAATAGATATTAAAGATTTAGAAGCTGTTACCCAAAAAGACAAACACCTTCTCAACACAAAATACAGTGATCTTTAAATCGGTGGCTTCCGCACTATTTAAGAGTAATAAATATAACATTAAAAAAGCCTTCCTGTTTACGCAGGAAGGCTTTTCTATATCTCGTTACAGCCACCAGGCCACTTCGGCCTACTGACTACTAACTGTTCACTAATGACTATTCTTCGCTACCTTGCAATAACAAATTCAAGATATCAACACCCGCTTTCGCCACAGAAGTACCAGGACCAAAGATAGCCACTGCACCTGCATCATACAGATATTGGTAATCCTGAGCTGGAATCACACCACCACAGATAACCATGATATCCTCACGCCCCAGTTTTTTCAACTCGGCAATGATTTGAGGTACCAATGTTTTGTGACCGGCAGCTAATGAGGATACACCAACTACGTGTACATCATTCTCCACAGCTTGTTTAGCTGCTTCGGCAGGTGTCTGGAACAAGGGTCCCATATCCACATCGAAACCGATATCAGCATAACCTGTTGCTACTACTTTAGCACCACGGTCATGACCATCCTGCCCCATTTTGGCAATCATGATACGTGGCTGGCGACCTTCTTTTTCAGCAAATTCTTTTGCTAAGTTTTGAGCGTTTGCAAACTCTTGGTCGTCGCCTGATTCTGAGCTATACACTCCTGAAATAGATCTAATCACAGCGCTATACCTTCCTACAATTTTTTCACACGCATCAGAAATCTCACCTAGTGAAGCACGTTTCTGGGCAGCATCAATAGCTAACTCCAACAAGTTACCTTTGCCACTCTCCACAGCTTTGGTAATGGCCTCTAAAGCCGCTTGTACTTCTGCTTCATTACGATTGGCACGCAATTTAGCTAAACGTTCTACCTGAGATGTACGTACAGCTGAATTGTCAATGTCCAAAATATCGATTGGATCTTCTTTCTCCAAACGGTATTTGTTAGTACCCACAATAGTCTGGTTGCGACTATCGATTTTAGCCTGTGTACGAGCCGCAGCCTCTTCAATGCGCATCTTAGGAATACCGGACTCGACCGCAGCAGCCATACCACCCAATGATTCGATCTCCTCAATGTGAGCCCATGCTTTGTCCACCAATTCCTTAGTCAATGATTCTACATAATAAGAACCCGCCCAAGGATCGATACCGCGACAAACCTGAGTCTCATCCTGAATGAAAATCTGAGTGTTACGTGCAATACGTGCAGAGAAATCGGTTGGTAAAGCAATCGCTTCATCCAATGCATTGGTGTGCAGCGATTGTGTATGCCCCAATGAAGCAGCCATTGCTTCTATACAGGTACGACCCACGTTATTAAATGGATCTTGCTCCGTTAATGACCATCCGGAAGTCTGAGAGTGCGTGCGCAAAGCCAAAGACTTTGGATTTTTAGGATTAAATTTCTTCACGATTTTCGCCCACAACATACGACCGGCACGCATCTTGGCAATTTCCATAAAATGGTTCATTCCCACAGCCCAGAAGAAAGACAAACGGGGTGCAAAGGCATCAATATCTAAACCAGCGTCAGTACCAGCACGCAAGTACTCTAACCCATCGGCCAAGGTGTAAGCCAACTCAATATCAGCTGTTGCACCTGCTTCTTGCATGTGGTAACCAGAGATTGAGATAGAGTTGAACTTAGGCATTTTCTGAGAAGTAAACTCGAAAATGTCCGCAATTATTTTCATTGAGAATTTAGGTGGGTAGATGTAAGTATTACGCACCATAAATTCTTTCAAAATATCGTTTTGGATGGTACCAGCCATTTGTTCCAGCTTTACACCTTGCTCCAAACCAGCCACGATATAGAATGCCAATATCGGTAGTACAGCACCGTTCATTGTCATCGATACAGACATTTTATCCAATGGAATACCATCAAATAATACGTTCATATCCAGGATTGAATCAATAGCCACACCAGCTTTACCCACATCACCTTCAACACGTTCGTGATCGGAATCATATCCACGGTGTGTGGCCAGGTCAAATGCTACCGACAAACCTTTCTGACCGGCAGCCAGGTTACGACGGTAGAATGCATTTGATTCCTCAGCAGTGGAGAATCCAGCATACTGACGCACTGTCCATGGACGGAAGGCGTACATCATTGAGTAAGGACCCCGTAAAAACGGAGGCAGGCCGGCAGCATAATTCAAATGCTCCATCCCTTCCAAATCAGTCTTACTATAAACGGGTTTTACAGGGATACGCTCAGGTGTCACCCAATCTTTTTTAATCCCGTGTTTTTGTTCCCAGGCCTTTGCATCTGTGGCACAAGACTTGGTTTTTATATCTGTATTATTAAATTTTGGTCGCATGATATTTTAGTATTTTGAGATTATAGATAAGAGACTATTAGATTTTATCAGATTGAATCTTTCTTTCCAGACTGAAGATCATCTTTTGTATTTCATGAATCTTTTTCAGAATACTTTCAAATTCAGCTTCATTAATAAAAGAAAGATCAAGAGACAAATAAATCTGCGTTTCAAGCTCAAGAGAAGAACTATTTGCTATTTCTAAATAGCGACAAAACTCCTTAGCAGATTTGTGTCCAGAACCTTCCGCAATATTTGAAGGAATAGAAACAGCAGATCTTCTCATTTGATTGACAAGACTATACAACTCAGACTTTGGAAAGCTGGCAGTTAAAGTATAAATGTCTTTTACAAGCATTCTACTTTTTTGCCAAACAATCAATTCTCTAAAGTTATGCATCTTAACAATCTATTATCTATAAATCTATTATCTTAAAAGCAACGTATTAAATCCTTGCAATGTCTCCAACACATTTGAACGTACATTCACAAAGTGAGTGATGCCTTTTGCTTTCAGGTCATCGGCACAAGCAGGAGCACCAGCTACTACTAATGGTGTTTCACCTAATAATTCAAATGCTTTTGGAGCGGCGTCCACATACTCGTCATCAGCACTACAAAGCACAACGATGTCAGCTGCAGCTTTTTTAGCAGCCTCCACACCTTCTTCAATTGTTTTGAAACCTAAGTTATCAATGATTTCATATCCGGCACATCCGAAGAAGTTACCAGAGAATTGAGAACGTGCTAAACGCATCGCTAAGTTTCCGTAAGTCAACATAAATACTTTAGGACGCTTACCTGATTTTTCAGTTGCTAAACGTAAAGCCTCAAACTCCTCAGCACCACGGAAGATTTCAATTGGTTGAACTTCACACTCACCTTCGCAAGCAGTAGTTTTTGCCAATTTCGAAGCATCAATGTTAGCCAAAATCTGCTCGTTACAATTAGGGAACTGATTGGTACCTAACAGGTTTTCACGACGTGTAGCAACTGCCTTACGACGCTTATCAGCCATCTCTTTCAACAATCCCTGAATAAATCCTTCTTTCAAGGCAGCCAAATATCCACCTTTATCTTCAATTTCAACAAACAGTTTCCAAGCCTCGCTGGCGATGCTGTCAGTTAAAGTTTCAATATAATAAGATCCACCTGCTGCATCCACAATCTTCTCGAAGTGAGATTCTTCTTTCAACAACAACTGCTGGTTACGTGCGATACGTTCTGAAATATCATCAGAATTTTTATACAAAGTATCATAGGGCTGAACAGTCAAAGACTGCGTTCCACCAATGGATGCAGACATGGCCTCAGTTTGCGTCCGCAACATGTTCACGTTTGGATCAAAAATGGTTTTGTTCCAATTCGTTGTTTCACTATGGACATGCATTTTGCAAACTTCTTTGCCAGTTGGTTGATAAGCTTCCACAATTTTAGCCCACAATAAACGACCAGCTCTCAACTTAGCAATCTCCATGAAGTAGTTACCACTAACCCCCAGATTGAATTTGAGCTTAGCAGCTACTTCATTTATAGATAAACCGCGCTCAGTTAACTGTGACAGGTATTCATTACCCTGCGACAAAGCAAATGCTAACTCCTGTACCACATTGGCACCGGCATTCCCAAAATGTCTTCCATTAACGGCGACAGTTTTAAATTCAGGAAGATTTTTACCTGCTTCAATAATTTCTTTAGCATAGTCCAGGGCCTTCTCAATAGAAGAACAAACTTTACCGCTAATGGTCAAATTTCCAATTGGATCATAGTTAATCGATCCTTGAACTTTTGCTAAATCGTGGTTTGCTTTTCTCAATGCACCTTCCAATGCTTCTACCAACTTTTTATTACCATGCTTGGTTTCCACATTGATCTCAACGATTTCCGCAACAATGTTTTTCAGTAAGCTTGTCAAATTCTCTTCTGTGATGATAGCTTCATCTTCAAATTTGAATCCCAGACTATCGATACCTTTATTCAAGATATCTAGTGCTTTTTCGTTGGTTGCTTTCACATCACTTACAACCATATCCTGACGTACAAACCAGGTATTGTTGTTTGCTTTGTTACCACGCACATACGGAAATTCTCCCGGTTGGCTTTCCAGATAGCTCAATGGTTCCAGATCTTCCGACCGGTAGAAGGGCTGCACTTTAAAACCTTCATTGGTTCGCCAAACGAGTCTTCTCTCAAAGTCCGCTCCTTTCAAGTCTGTCGTGATTCTATCCATCCACTCCTTGGTGGAAATAGGAGAGAAATCACTGAATAACAGTTGATTTGTTTTATCTGCCATAATGTAACTGTTTGTTTTTTCCAAGGCGCAAAAATAAGCCTTTTGTTGATATTAAACCTAAATTTTAACTGTTTTTATAGGTGTTCTACAGCATGATAATCAATAGCATATAAAAGATGCCATAGTATGGAATATTCTTCACATGTGTCAACGTTAAATGAATCAGCACGTTTTAATGCTTTTTTTCTTTAATAAAAGCTAAAATCGTTGTATCAAAAAGATGCCGACAATAAGAAAAATAATACCCATAATTCGCCCCGAAGAGATGGGATGAACGGTTAAATTGAAGAATCCGTAATGATCAATAACGGCAGCTAAAATCATCTGGCCCCCTATGGAAGCTCCCAACATGGTAGCGACTCCAATTTTAGGAATCAGTATCACTACTGAACTAACAAAGATAGCTCCTAATATTCCACCCAAAAAGAGGTAAAGTGGAATTTGAGTCACCACACTCATTTTAGGAACACCGGTGCGCATAAACAGATTAAAAATCAACAAGCAGAATGTCCCCACCAAAAAATTAACAAATGCAGCTTGAATGGGATGCTTTAAATAACCACCTAACTGAGAATTGATACTGCCTTGTATAGCCAATAAACCTCCAATTAAAAGAGCAATAGTAGTTAAGATGTACTTCAAATACATAAATGATTGCTTTTAGAAGCAAGATACCGCAAATATAATGGAAGGAAAAATCCGATGCTCCTCAACATCGGATTTTTTTAGAGACGAAAGGTACCAGACATTAATTACTAGTATCTGTATCTTCCAAACAATTGTTTACAATCTAACAACTAACTATTAAAAAGACACATACAAAATACTCTAACACTCTATCAACAACAAATATTAATAACCTGATGAATCATTATACATTTTTGCCGCTTCCATTTTTTCGAGCGAATGTGAATTCCCACTATTTAATTCATAGGCTCTTCTGTAATTATCAATGGCATTATCATAGTCCTTTATTGCCATGTAATAATCACCTTTGGAATCATAGGGATTGCCCATTTCCGGTACTAACCAAACATAGCGGTTAAATGCATATTCGGCTTTTTCAAACTGTTCTCTCTTCAAGAAAATATAGCCTCTGAATTTATACACAAACGGTAGGTTAGCCTTCAGTTTCAAACATTCATCCAAGGCCCAAATGGTCTTTTTCTCCTGTCCATCCTGATTAAAAAGCATAAATGACCACATGGCCATCAACTGTAAGTTATCCGGATACTTCTTGATGATCTCTTTCCAATATTGAGTAATTGAGGCTTGAGAATCAACAATAAGATCCTCAGCCATTTGTTTAATAATACGTTCCCCTTTATTAAGTCGTCCTTTGTGCTGCACCACTTTATTAAGATACCATTCTTTTTTATCGGCTTGAAAATGAAACGAACCCAATACATATCCCATAAAAAATTCAGGATCGGCCTTTAATGCTCTTTCAGTCAACTCAAACATTTGCGGATATTCCGTTCGATAAAAAGCTTCCACAGCTTGTTCATAAAAACGATGAGCTTCATCCGATTTGGTTGTTGCTTCAAAATAATAGCCCTGAGCCAGAATAATCGTGGATCCACCTAATAACAGAATTACCAACCACGCGCGCTGCAAAAAAACCTTTCTTCTCATGCCAGAGGTATTTAGTGTTAATATGTAGAAATCAGTAGAATATATACGATACAAAGATAGCATGAAGGATTAGCCTCTGTCAATCTTTAAAAATTTACATAAAAATACTTTACGTATTAACAATTTCTTAACATGACACCTTAAAACTCAAACTGACAGAGACTTTAATCTTCAGAATCTATATGGACAGTAGCAGTAATGTTTAGTTTTTCTTTGACCAACTGCTCATATTTGGTGGCGATTAGGTGTGCCTTACTTAATTTATAATCTCCTGGTAAGTAGATATGAAAAGTCATTTCGGTATGATAACCATACTGATGTATTAAAAAATGGTGAGGTCTGAGGTCATCCTCTGATACGAGTGTAGCAATAAGAATAACCTCCTTTTTAAGAGAATCTTCAATGCGTTCACCCAATAAGACACTAATATTTTCTTTAAGAATAGAGAAGGTTGTATAAAATAATAATAAGGAAACAAGAATACCCAATACACCATCTATCCACCAAAAGCGTTGACCGAGAAATATGCCCACTAGAATAACACCCGATGATATAGCATCTGACCGGTGGTGCCAACCATCGGCAATCATGGATCTTGATTTTGTGCGTTTACCGATTATAATGGAATATTGGGCCATAATTTCCTTCACAACAACTGAAATAATAGTTACCACAATAGCCAGGGTTCCATAATTGACGGCTTCATGATTTCTCAGCCTAAGTACAGATTCCATTAGAAAATTAAAGCCAATGACAGCAAGTAGAATACCGACAACTAAAGAAGCGATAATTTCAGCACGGCCATGCCCATAAGGATGATTATCATCGGCTGGTTTCGCTGAAACTTTTAAACCAATTAATACTGCTACAGAGGAAATACTATCACTTAAGGTATGCCATGCATCGGCAATAAGTGCTACAGAACCACTTACAATTCCTGCCCAAATTTTTATACTAAACAAACCAATATTTAAAAATATTGATCCATAAGTAGCCATTATACCAGTCTTATTATGCATTCAGAAATAATTTTGCATTTCAAAAATCACTTAATCCGTAATGTAAAAAAGTTCAGAGATGATCCGATCCGTTATGAATCGCTTATCATCAGTTACTCTATAGTAATTATCTACAATCTGAATATTACCATGTTCAATCTGATTCCTTATTTCATCCTGAAAATAGACATTTAATTCGGTGTTCAAAATCGCTTTTAATCGATTTACATCAATTCCTTCCTTTGTTCTCAATCCCAACATGACTAGTTCATTGTATCGATCAATACGAGTCAACTCTTCCTCTTCAAAATAAACTCCACCATTCTGTACAAAAGCGCAATATTTTTGAAGGTCACAAAAATTCCACAGTCTTTTATTTCCATCAAAAGAATGCGCAGAAGGCCCCAAACCAAGATATTTTTCACCGGTCCAATAATTGCTGTTATGATGAGATTGTGAGAAAGGTTTACAAAAATTGGAAATTTCATAATTAATAAACCCATTTTGTTCCATTTCCTTCACCAGGTAATCAAACTGACGCACGCTATCATCTTCTTCAATCTCTTTAAAAATTCCTTTTTTTAGATAATCGTAATAAGGTGTTCCTTTTTCAAAAGTAAGATGATAAGCTGATACATGCGCTACATCTAAATCTAATGCTTTTTGAACATTACTTTTCCATTGATCAAAACTCATATAGGGAAGCCCATAAATTAAATCAATGCTAATATTTTTAATACCATGAGATTTCAATATCCGGATAGCATCGATAGCCTGACTTGAATTATGCCGACGATTCATTTTACGCAAATGATCATCGGAAAAACTCTGAATCCCCATGCTAATGCGATTAACGCCCAATACAACCAATTCTTCTACATATGCATCGGTTACATCATCTGGATTCACTTCCATTGTGATCTCTGCAGGTGAAAAATTATCCGAACTTTTTTTTAACTTTTCAAAGATAATTGCCAATTCATTACAGCTAAGTGTGGATGGGGTACCACCACCAAAATACAGAGTGTTAACTACATTATTTAAGAAAAATTGAGAGTTTAGTTCAATTTCTTTACAAATAGCTTTAATATATTCGTGCTTTAAAGATTGATCAGTCGTTTTATAAAAATCGCAATAAGAACATCGTGAATAACAAAAAGGAACATGAATGTAAATGCCGGCCATAACTAAAGATGTTTCACGTGAAACACTGTAAAACAGTATTTTATTAGTGTTTTATTAACACGTTGTCAACAAAAATACTACATTAATCAACAGAATAATAATAAAATGAACACATTATTAAAATATCATAAAACCATTACCATACTCATTGCAATTACGCTGTTAAGTTTATTAAACGTTGGAGAAATAACACCAAATGAAATAAAACTAATACCGCATTCCGATAAGATTGTTCATTTCACCATGTATTTCACAGCTACATTTGTATTGTTGTTGGAATACTTCCTGCATCATAAAAAAAATAAAGCCGCTTTAAAACGGCTTACGGTTATTCCTTTTATATGGGGCGGTATTATGGAAATTTGTCAATTTTATCTGACAGAAAATCGTGGCGCTGAGTGGTGGGACTTGGCTGCAAATACCTGCGGATTACTATTTGGTTATTTAATTTTTATGAAAGTACGAAATAACCATGTAGTAGAATATTTAATCACTTTTCCATTTAAGGGCCAATTATAACTTGATGTAATCGCCTTTATCTTTCATATTGTCAATAATCTTTCCAATAGTCTGCCCACTAAAGAATTCAAATAATTGTTGGCGAATAGAGCTGTATTGCTCATGAACAGGGCAAGCATATCCCTCTGTGTCGTTCTGTTTACAACTCTGCATCCCGATTAAACAATTCGTGAACACATCGCGGCCATCAATCACTTCAACGATATCAATCAGAGCTATTTCATCAGCTGTTTTGCCCATACCAAAACCACCATGTGGTCCTTTAGTACTGGTTAATAACTTTTGCTTGGCTAGACTTTGCAATATTTTCCCTAAAAAGGGTGTAGGAATATCCAGCTCTTTCGATATCTGCTTGATCCCTATCTTCTTTTTATCTCCGCCATTTTGAGCCAAATAAATCACCGCTCGAATGGCATATTTACACGTATTGGATAACATTATTATTAGCTTTTGTGGCTAAATTAAATAAAATCATTAAAAAACCTTTATTTCTTTTTATCATTTCTCATTTACCTTCTAAATGAATTACTATCAAAACTATTGATTTTCCTTTTTTTACCTATAAGGAATGGTACCATTCCTTTATTAAAAAGAATTTTTAATAATGAAGGATCGAGCTAAATACAATCTGAAAGACAAATAATTATAAACACCTTATTTCTTAATTTTAATCAACAAATTAAAAGTTCAGAGGCATCCCTTTTTTATCATTTCATAGCTATAAATAAATAAGCTAATGGAACTCTAACCGGAAAACCTCTTGTCATTTATATAATCTATATGTGAAATATAAGTTATAAAAGGTTACAAAAAAGTCATTAATAACAGGACTAATATAAGTAGATTCATGGGTAAATACACCGTGTAATATCAAACTTAGACTTGTGCACGGCAGATGTAAAAATAGGGTAAAGTCGATCACCTGTCACGTGCGCTATAAATTCTCTCAAACAAGTTTCAACTGATTCTACATTCACTTTTTAAAGTTCATGATTGAACTCCATCTCTTCTGGAATCATTGATTTACTCTTCATCACCAGGATAGCATTTCCTTCCCCAACCATAGTTTGAACTGTATGGCTAACACTGTAGCCCTATTGAGAATACCTTATAGCTAGAACAATTCCAAAAGATGCCGAGGCGCTATCATATTTAGTAATCGCAAAATAAATAACACTATAGCACCTCAAATTAGAAGATACAACTTCAGCTCTTTTTTCAAAAGACGAGCAACTTTATTCACAATATCTATTACAACGGTATCTTATCAATACGATTCTGATGACGACCACCCTCAAATTCCGTGTTCACAAATTTATCAACAATGGCTTTTGCTTCTGCCTCGGTCACATATCTTCCTGGAATTGTGCAAACATTAGCATCATTGTGCAAACGAGCCATGTATGATATTTCTTCTTTCCAACAAAGCGCAGCACGAATACCTTGATGTTTATTAACAGTCATGTTAATTCCGTTACCACTACCACAAATAGAAAAACCTATTTCGAATTCTCCAGCTTCAACAGCGGCCGCCATTGGATGGGCATAATCAGCATAATCAGTACTGTCAGAGGAATGAGTACCAAAGTCTTTCACTACATAACCTAGCTCTAATAAGTAATTTTTAACAAGTTCCTTAGTTGGAAATCCTGCGTGATCCGCAGCTAGAGCGATTGATTTAAAAAGCATACTTTTTTTTTGACAAAGATAATAAATAAACGAGGTGTCAGTTTTTTAAAATTAGCTGTGTAAAACATGCTTGATATCTGTTAAAATCATGTGAAGGAAATTGAATTAAATTTTAGAAAATGTTATTGGAATATTAAGAAAAATTTTTAATACAAGAGCGTATCTGAAACCATCGTGTTTAAAACAGTAAAACTTTAATTGCACTTTTTCACAGTATAAACCATCGAAATGAACCATCGGGAAGAAAGAAATTATTACTTTTGAACGTTTTTAACAGTTTGTGAAAGACATTTGAATATTCATCATATTCAAACAATTAACAGGATTCAAACATGTTAATTATTAGTTGAATTTTGTTATTTTTGATACAATAAGTCGCAAACCAAGTATTTTCAAAAAAAAATACTAACCTTGCTAACAGAATAACATCATTACTATATATTTTCTAAATCTCTCAATAAATATGAATATAAAGAATAGTTGGTTGAAAAGTGGATATGTGGATGAATCGGTTCCAACTAATATTGATCTAAAAGGGGAAATTATTAGATTGAAAGAAGAGAAAGATGCCATAATTATGGGTCATTTCTATCAAAAGAAAGAAATTCAAGACATCGCAGACTTTGTTGGGGATAGTTTAGCTTTAGCTCAAGAAGCGGCTAAAACAGATGCTAAAATCATAGTTTTAGCAGGTGTTCATTTTATGGCTGAAACAGCTAAGATACTTTCTCCAGATAAAATGGTATTGGTACCAGACTTAAATGCGGGTTGTTCTTTGGCTGATAGTTGTCCTCCTGAAGCATTTGCGGAGTTCGTAAAAGATCATCCCGGACACACTGTTTTAACCTATGTGAATACAACAGCTCAAATAAAAGCTCTTTCTGATATTGTAGTAACAAGTACCAATGCAAGAAATATTGTTGAAAGCTTACCGGCCAATGAAAAAATTATTTTTGGTCCCGATCGTAATTTGGGAAACTATTTGAATAGCATCTCAGGAAGAGACATGGTTCTTTGGGATGGGGCATGCCATGTGCATGAAAAATTCTCTGTTGAAAAGATTGTTGAATTAAAAAAGGAGAATCCTGAAGCTCTTGTTTTAGCTCATCCCGAGTGCAAGCAACCTTTGTTAGTTTTAGCAGATTTTATTGGTAGCACTGCTTCTTTATTGAATTATACCAAGCAAAGTGATTGCTGTAAATTCATTGTTGCTACAGAAAGTGGAATTATTCACCAGATGGAAAAGTATCATCCGGAAAAGGTGTTTATTCCTGCTCCACCTAATGATTCAACATGTGCTTGCAATGATTGTGAATACATGAAGTTAAATACGTTAGAGAAGTTATATAACTGTTTAAAATATGAATGGCCCGCTATTGAGGTTGAAGAAGAAATCAGGAAAGAGGCTGTTAAACCAATTAACCGAATGCTTGATATCTCTAGGCAATTTGGATTATAAACAACTTATCAACCTGTGTTAATAGAATGGAAAAGTTAGCCTCCCCAATTTCAGTTTTGTTGGTTGAAGACAATGTGTTAAATCAAAAATTGATATTTCTTAACCTGGCTAAATTTGGGTTTAAAATTGATGTAGCCAATAATGGTCAAGAAGCATTAGATAAATTAGAAAATCAATCCTATGATTTAATATTGATGGATTTGATGATGCCGATTATGGATGGATTAGAAGCAACACTTCGTATTCGTGAAAATGAAAAATACGGTCAACAACACATTCCCATTATTGGTTTAACGGCTAATACTTATGATGCCGATCGTGAAAAGTGTATAGCACATGGTATGGATGAATATATGGCCAAACCATTCGATCTGGAAGAGTTTTATTCCAATATTAAACTTCTAAAGATTGTATAATAATAAATATCTTGTATGAGTTTTGATATAAGACGACCAGAGGAGAGAGAAAATGATGTGGAGCGACAATTACGTCCTTTAGAATTTGATGATTTCAAAGGTCAGGATAAGATTGTTGAAAACCTGGAAATTTTTGTTGAAGCTGCAAAAATGAGGGGTGAGGCATTGGATCACGTCTTATTACATGGTCCTCCTGGATTGGGGAAAACAACCCTTTCAAACATCATTGCCAATCAGTTAGGTGTTGGTTTTAAAATTACGAGTGGCCCCGTTTTGGATAAGCCCGGTGATTTAGCTGGTATACTTACAAGCCTTGAAGAGAATGATGTCCTTTTTATTGATGAAATACACCGGTTAAGTTCGGTTGTAGAGGAGTACTTATATAGTGCGATGGAAGATTTTCGCATTGATATTGTGATTGATAAAGGACCAGGAGCGCGTAGTATTCAACTCGAATTAAATCCGTTTACCTTAATTGGGGCTACAACCCGTAGTGGATTATTAACAGCTCCTTTGAGAGCTCGTTTTGGAATCAACTCGCACCTCGAATATTATGATACTAATGTTTTAAGTGGGATCATAGAAAGGTCAGCTGATATATTGGAAGTACGCATTCATGATAATGCGGCTATTGAAATTGCGCGGCGTAGTCGGGGGACACCTCGTATTGCAAATGCCTTATTAAGAAGAGTGCGTGATTTTGCCCAGGTTAAAGGCAATGGTATCATTGATATAGATATTAGTCGTATTGCCTTAAATGCGTTGAATATAGACAAACATGGCCTTGATATTATGGATCATAGGATTTTATTAACACTTATTGATAAATTTCAGGGAGGTCCTGTAGGGGTAAGTACGATTGCGACTGCTGTGGGAGAAGATTCAGGTACTATAGAAGAAGTGTATGAGCCATTTTTGATCATGGAAGGCTTTATTAAACGAACACCTCGGGGAAGGATGGTAACACCACTGGCCTATGCTCATCTTGGAAAAGAGAATACATCTAATCAAGGAACCCTTTTTACGCTTTAACTGCTTGTGAGTAAGATTAAAAGCCTAGCAGGCGACACCATTATATACGGTGCCAGTACTATTTTAGGAAGGTTGCTTAATTGGCTATTGATGCCTTTTTATACACACCTTTTGCCCATGGAAGAATTTGGTGTGGTAAGTAATCTTTATGCTTATATTTCTTATTTCCTCATTTTGTTAACATTTGGTTTTGAGACTGGATTTTTTCGTTTTGCAAACAAAAGAAATAGTAATGTGGTACTTAAAACTTTGGGTGCTACTATAACAAGTTGGAGTTTTTTGTTTGTAGTGTTATTTTGGGTGTTTAAATCTCAAATTCAATCATTCCTGGGGGAGGATTTGATTACTGAGGATTTTATTTTTTATACAGTCATTATTGTTGCGTTAGATGCATTAATTAGTATTCCTTTTGCAGATTTACGTTTCAGACGAAAATCCAAGACATATGCAGGATTACGCTTTCTTCAAGTTGTAATTACTGTGTTTTTTAATGTGTTCTTCCTGGTTATTTGTCCATGGTTAATATCAAATGGAATTGATATTCCTGAATTTATATTTTCTGAGGACAACAAGGTTAAATATGTGTTTATATCAAACCTTATTAGTTCAGGAACTATTGCATTCATACTTTCGCCACTGTTATTGAAAGGGGGCTTTATATTTGATAAAAGTATATTAAAAGATACGATTCGCTATTCTTATCCCATCGTGATAGTTGGATTGTTTGGAATGGTTATTCAAAATATTGAGAAAATACTAATGCCTTACCTGCTTGATGATGGAATGAAACAGTTGGCTATTTACTCAGCAAATTTTAAAATTGGTGTGTTGATGGCATTATTCATTCAATCCTATCGCTTAGCGTTTGAACCTTTCTTTTTTAAAGAAGGTAAGGATCAGGCATCCAAGCAATTGTATGGAAAGATCTTGAAATACTTTGTCATTTTTGGAATGGTTATATTTGTTGGTATCCTTCAGTTCATGGATATTATCAACATGATTTTTCCCATTCAATATGAAGAAGGAAATATGATTATTCCCTATGTCTTGTTGGGGCAGCTCATGTTTGGTGTTTATTATTCACTATCACTGTGGTATAAACTCACGGATAAAACTTACTTTGGAGCTTTTATTAGCGGCTTTGGGGCACTATTAGTTTTAATTGGAAATATTCTTACAGTTCCAAAATTTGGATACATTGGTGCAGCAATTAGTTCATTAGTGGCTTTTACTTTAATGGCTGTATCATCATACATTATTGGGCAAAAATATTATTTCATTCCTTATCCTGTTTCTAATATTATCAAACATATATGTATTGGCATTGTTGTTGTAATAGTCTCTAAGTACTTCATTGAAGGCGATAATGTTTTTCATATAGTGTTGAAAGGAACTATATTTGTTTGTTATTTGGGGATATTATATTTCCTTGAAAGGAAAGAGTTTAAAACATTGATATAAAATGGTTGAAGTAAAAATTATTAACAAAGGTAAGCATCAATTACCAGCATATAGTACCGAACATTCTGCAGGAATGGATTTAAGGGCTGATTTATCCGAATCAGTGATACTTAAACCTTTGGAAAGAGCGCTTATTTCCACCGGGTTATACATAGAATTACCGGATGGGCACGAAGCCCAAATACGCCCAAGAAGTGGATTAGCTGCTAAACATGGTATATCTGTTCTGAATACGCCTGGTACCATTGATGCTGACTATCGAGGAGAAATAAAAGTTATTCTTATTAATTTTTCTACTAAACCTTTTGAAATTATAGATGGTGAACGGGTTTGTCAAATGGTTATTAGTGAGTATACTAAAGTTACTTTAACGGAGGTTGAAATTTTAGAAGAAAGTGTCCGGGGAGATGGTGGTTTCGGTCATACAGGACGTCATTAATTATTAACTAGATATAAGTAAATTACCTTAAAATGAATGAATTGTATTGAATGTTTGAAATTTATAGATCTTTTTTTTTATCCATGTTTCTAATATTCCTTGATTCTATATTATCCTATTGTATTAAAATATAACAGATGAGATTAATCTTTTTATCCCTTATTATAAGTGTATTTTTTCTCATTAGCTGTCAATCGGTAAAGAAAGCTACACGTTCAACTGCTGTTACCTCAGCTATGGTTAAGCAAGTAGAATTGGATGATTTACAAAAACGTAAATTTGACTATCTTTTCTACGAGGCTAGTCGTGAAAAGATGAAAGGTAATATTGAGAAAGCGGCCATGTATTTAAGTGAATGCTTGAAAATTGACCCTACATCCAGTGCCACTATGTATGAATTGGCCAATATTTTGGCTGCCAATAATAAAATGGTTAAAGCGCAGGGCTTGTTAGAAAGAGCTGTTCATATTTCGCCAGATAATATTTGGTATAAATTGATGCTTGCTGATTTGTATCAAAAAAATAAGATGGGTATTCAGGCTGTTGATATTTATGAAAAATTGGTAAGAGATAATCCTGAAAACGAAGAGTATATTTATGGGTTAGCGCAATTGTACTTGCAAGCACAAGAATATGATAAATCTTTGAAGCAGTATGATGAATTGGAGAAGAAGTTAGGGCTTAATGAAATGATTATTCTCGAGAAGGAAAAAATATTACTTCAGCTGGGTAAACACAAGCAAGCCTTAAGTGAATTAGAAAAACTAATCAATAAACATCCAGAGGAAGCTAGGTATTACGGGTATATAGCTGATTACTTTTTGTATTTGGAAGACAATGAGAAAGCTAAAGAATATTATAAGATTGTTTTAGCTAAAGATCCTACTAATGCGATGGCTAATTTTAGTTTAGGGAATGTGGCGTTAATGAGTCAGGATACTATTAATTTTGTAACTTATTACGAGAATGGAATAAGTAATCCACAGGCTCCGTTTGAGACCAAAATTCAGCGTATTTTACCACTTTTAGTAGGAAAGGAAAAAAGTATAGAGAAACAGAGTTATTTGAATGGTTTCTTTCTGAAATTAATCGAAGCTCACCCGCACGAAGCCCGTGGGTATATCTATTATGGCAACTATCTGAAAGCCAAAGGTGAGAATGAGGAAGCTATTATAGCCTTAAGGAGTGCCCTGGATATAGAAAACAGTAATGAATTAATATGGCAGGATTTTTTATTATTGCACATAGATATTCAAGATTTCACTTCGCTGTATAAATATGGAATGCAAGCTATTGAGAAATTTCCCTCCAATGCATTTTTCTATTTATTAACAGGTTCTTCTGCTTCACAAATTGATTTGGACACTTTGGCCATTAAGATTTTAGAAAAGGGCTTGAAGTATACTGGAGAAAACATCCCTCTGCAAGCTCAGTTTTTAGCTAATATTGGTGATGTATATTATTCCTTGGATAAACCGGATAAAGCATTCAAATCATATGATGAATCACTAAAACTGGATGAATTGAATATCGTTGTTCTAAACAATTTTAGTTATTATCTGACCTTGGAGAACCTTGACCTTGATAAAGCTGAGCGTATGAGTAGCAAATGTGTGGAAATGGAACCTGGTAATTCTACCTACCTTGATACATATGCATGGGTTTTATTCAAGCGTGAGCGCTATTTCGAAGCAAAATACATTATTGAACGTGCAATGGATAATGGTGGTGAGAATAGTGATGTTATTGTTGAACATTATGGCGATATCCTTTATAAAAACGGTGATGTTGATGGAGCTTTAATTCAATGGAATAAAGCCTTGGAAATGGGTAATACAAGCGAACTATTACCCCTTAAAATCAATCAAAAACAATTTATAGAGGAACGTGGTGAGTAGATTATTAAAGATTGGATTTTTAGGATTATTGTTATTTGGATGTCGTAGTAGTAAAGAGTTTTATAGTAATACTGGAACTTTAAAGAATATTACGGATGCAAAACTTATAAAAAATACTGAAGAGAACTATGTTCCATTTAATTCTGTTTTTTTCAAGAAGTTTCATGCTGAAATCGTTTTAAATGGAGATAAAAAATCCTTTAGAGGCAATATGTTTATTGAGCGTGATCATTCCATTGTGGTTTCGATTTATACATTAATGAACATTGAATTGGTGCGTGTTCGTTTTCAACCTGATTTGGTTGAGATTATGGATCGCACTAAAAAGGAGTATACCAAAAGTGATTATCGGCTTCTATGGAAAAAATTTATGGTTGAACTGGATTATCATATGCTACAGGATATTTTGTTGAATGAATTGTATGCTTATCCAATAGGTGATAATATACGTTTGGATTTAAAAAAGTACAAGCATGATCGGAAAGCTAATATGTACACATTTCAGTCTATTAAAAAAGGGCGCTTTAGTCGTTTGTACAGAAAAGAAAGTACAGATGGGATTATTCTGCATGAATTCAGTATTTTGCCTGAAGTTTTTAAGGTGAGTAAATCTTATATTAAGGATTTCGGTTCTAACACATCTGTTAATATTGAATACGATAATTTTACTCAGATTCAAAGTTCGTTGATGCCAAACAAGATTATGATTAATGGAAATAGAGATGGTGATTGTTTTAGTTTAAATATTTATTTCCCCACTATTGATATAACAGGCAATAATTCTATTGGTTTTAAGGTTTCTAAAAAATACGATGTAAAAGATTTATTGCATGAATAAGCAGCTTTGTGTCATTTGGTTTTTTCTTATTTGCAGCTCGTGGTATTGGATACATGGCCAAGAACTTACCTCATTAACTACTCAGAAGAAGGAGTTATTGAAAAAGATTTACCATGCTAATTCATTGCTAAAATCATATGATCAAAAAAAAGCTAAATCCATAACTCAAATTCGGCTTTATGATCGTCAGATTATGGATCGTGAAAAGCTTATTTTACTATATAGTCAAGAACTCGATTTATTAAATGTTCAAATTGAACAGCTTAGTAGCAATATTAAAAATATAGAGTTAGAGCTTCAGCAATTAAAGGTAGACTATGCACGTTTGGTTTGTAAAGCTTTTCAAAACAGAAAAGTTTACAATCAATTTACTTTTTTTCTTGGGGCGGAAAGTTTTAATGCTGCTTATCGGAAATACATTTTACTAACAGAGTATAATAAATTCAGAAAAAATCAAGGTTTTTTAATAGAAAGAAAGAGAGATTTATTAAATATTGAGTATGCTAAATTAGAAGTAAAACGTGATGATAAGTCAGCTATAATCACACAAGTCGAATCTGAAAAAAAAGAATTAAAGGTTATTAAACATTCGCATCAATCCAATATTGTTCTGTTAAAGAAAAAAGAAAGACAAATTAGAAGGGAACTTAAAAAGCAGCAAAAAGCGCTAAAAGTGTTAGAAGAGAATATTCTACGGCTTGTTAATGAAGTCTCTAAAGGTACCGTTGTCACCAATTTTCGCGAAGCTAAGGGAACTCTTTCATGGCCTGTTCTAAATGGCCTTGTTATTAGTAAATTTGGAGAGCATCAACATCCTGTATTGAAGTATGTTAAAGTTAATAATAATGGTATTGATATTAAATCCATTCAAACTCATACAGTAACTTCTGTGTTTAAAGGTGAAATTAGTCGGATTGTGGGAATTCCTGGTTATAATAAAGCAGTAATTATTAGGCACGGTAAGTATCTTACTGTTTATGCAAATTTGATTTCAGTTTACGTAAAACCTGGAGCTATTGTTGAGAAAAACTCCATCATTGGAACAATTTATAGAGGTGAAGGTGAGAATTCTGGGGTTTTGCATTTCGAGTTGTGGGAAGAAAATATGAAGATCAATCCGGAAATTTGGCTTTCAAAGTAAAAAATCTTTTTTTTTCAAAAAAACGGAACTCTTTTGTGGTTATTTAAGTATAAAGATTAATTGTATTGGCAAGAAGTATGTCTTAATGTTTTGAAATTAAGATTTTCTTTATAATTTTAATGAGTGATTAATGGAACTAACTGTGGATAAATTAGTTTTTAACTCGGACACGAAGAATATAAATTTGGTTGAAAAATTGATAGATGATTTGTCGAATCAATTCGATCTTCACAGTGATGTATATGGAAAATTGTTGTTAGCAGTAGTTGAAGGTGTGAACAATGCCATTGTACATGGTAATAAAATGGATAAGTCTAAAGATGTTATTATTTCTTATGCCATTGATGAAAAAAAAATAGAGTTTACCATAATGGATCAAGGTGATGGATTTGATTTTTCTAACGTACCAGATCCTACTAAACCGGAGAATCTTGAGAAAACTCACGGAAGGGGAATTTTCCTGATGCATCATTTGGCGGATGAAATAGATTTTGATGAGAATGGTAGCATCGTGAAAATGACGTTTAATTTATGATAAATATAATTACTGAAGGTGTTGAGTTTCCTGACATTGAAGAGGATCGTCTAAATAAGTGGATTAATAGTGTAGTCGAACAAAAGGATAAATGTATTAAAGATCTCTCTTTAGTATTTTGTTCAGATGAATACATATTAGATGTCAATCAAAATTATTTACAACACGATTATTATACCGATATTATAACATTTGATTATTGCTCCGGATGTAAGATTTCCGGTGATCTTATTATTAGCTTGGATACTGTCTTATCCAACTCCCAAAAGTTTAATACTTCTTATAATACTGAATTACATCGTGTTATTATTCATGGTGTGTTACATTTACTTGGCTATAAAGATAAAACTCCTGAAGAAGCAAAAGAAATGCGTCAAAATGAAGATTTGGCACTAAAGCAATTTGAAACAATTGCTTAGTTTTGTTGTTTAGTTTCAGTATTTCTATTTAATAACACGCAGATATGAATTTTGAATACGATGTCATTGTCGTAGGAGGTGGGCATGCCGGATGTGAAGCTGCTGCTGCTGCTGCGAATATGGGTAGTCAGGTGTTACTGATTACCATGGATATGTCTAAATTCGCGCAAATGTCATGCAACCCAGCTATTGGTGGGATTGCTAAAGGTCAGATTGTTCGGGAAATTGATGCACTTGGAGGTTATTCGGGGATAATAACTGATAAGAGCTCCATTCAATTTCGTATGTTAAATAGGTCTAAAGGGCCTGCCATGTGGAGTCCGAGAGCTCAATGTGATCGTATGGTATATTCAGCAGAATGGCGAGCAGTATTGGAAGGATTGCGAAATATTTCTTTTTGGCAGGATACAGTAAGTGATTTTATTATCGAAGAAAACATAATTAAAGGTGTTAGAACGAAAAATTCAGTCTGTTTCATGGCAAGCTCTGTTATTTTGACAACAGGAACCTTCTTGAATGGGTTAATGCACATTGGATCAGTACAGTTAGAGGGTGGACGGGTGTCTGAACCTAGATCAACAGGGTTGTCAGAAGCTCTTTTTTCTCTTGGATTTACTGTGGGGCGCATGAAAACGGGCACACCGGTTCGAATAGATGAGAGAAGTATTGACTTTAGTCAATTAGAAGAGCAAAAAGGAGAGGAAGAGCATTATCGATTTAGTTATATGCCTGGTTCTAATAGACTTTTAAAACAAAGAAGTTGTTATATTACCTATACAAATAATTCAGTACACTCTAAATTAGAAGAAGGCCTACAAGAATCTCCAATGTACAATGGAACCATTCAAAGTTTAGGACCTCGGTATTGTCCAAGTATCGAAACTAAAATAGTAACGTTTGCAGACAAAGATAGACATCAGTTATTTTTGGAACCTGAAGGTGAGAGTACAATAGAATATTATTTGAATGGTTTTAGTTCTTCACTTCCTTTCAGTATTCAGGTCGATGCATTAAAATTAGTTCCAGGTTTAGAGAACGTAAAAGTTTTCAGACCGGGTTATGCTATTGAATACGACTATTTTGAACCTACTCAATTAAAGCACACTCTTGAAACAAAATCCGTTGAGAATTTATTTTTTGCTGGGCAAATAAATGGCACTACAGGGTACGAAGAGGCTGGAGCTCAAGGATTTATGGCTGGAGTAAATGCCCATTTAAAAGTAAACCATAAAGAACCTTTTGTGTTGGGACGTGATGAAGCATACATTGGTGTTTTAATAGATGATTTGGTAACAAAAGGAGTTGATGAGCCATATCGGATGTTTACTTCCAGAGCGGAGTACCGAATTCTCTTACGTCAGGATGATGCTGATGTCCGATTAACAGCCAAAAGTTATAATATAGGACTAGCTTCTAAGGAGCGCTTGATGTATTTGGAAGAAAAAATAAAATTTCAGAATATATGTATTGATTTTGTCAACGATTTTAGTGTAAAAAAAGACCGGATCAATGATTGGTTAGTAAAAATGGGAACATCACCTTTGAAGCAAGGTGTTAAACTCATTGATATATTAATGCGACCTCAAATTACCATTTGGGATTTAGTTACACAAATTGATAGCTTTAAAGAGTTAGTGGAAACGATCCCTTTGGAGCGGAGAGATGAAATATTAGAATCAGTAGAAATACGTCTTAAATATGCAGGTTATATTAATCGAGAAAAATTAATTGCCGAAAAATTTCGACGATTGGACCATCTTAAAATTCAAGGGAAGTTTAATTATAAGGAGTTAAAAACCATATCGACTGAAGGGCGTGAAAAATTGACGAAAGTTGATCCGGAAACAATAGGACAAGCCAGTCGAATTACTGGTGTTTCTCCAAGTGACATAAATGTATTGTTAGTTCTTTTAGGTCGCTAGTGTTCCACGTGGAACACTTTTTTTATTAAAAATTAAAATATGAAAATTTCAGGGTATATAGTTGATGTAATACATCAGGAAATTTTTTCAGGCATTATTGAAATAGAAGACAATAAGATTATATCCATTCAGCGGACTGATGTTTGCGAGGATGTTTATATTTTGCCTGGTTTGGTCGATTCTCACGTACACATAGAAAGTAGCATGACGATTCCTTCACGCTTTGCCCAAATGGTTACACCATGTGGGACAGTAGCCGTGGTTAGTGATCCCCACGAAATAGCCAATGTATTGGGACGTGAGGGAGTTCAGTTTATGATCGATGATGCAGCCAAAGTGCCTTTGAAGTGTTTTTTTGGTGTGCCATCTTGTGTTCCGGCTACAGCCTTTGAGACCTCTGGTAGTCAAATTGCCCCAAAAGATGTCGATTATTTATTCGATAATGGTGGTTGTTTTTTAGCTGAGATGATGAATTTTCCAGGTGTTATTTATGATGATGCAGAGGTTCATGAAAAACTAAGGATGGCTCGCCAAAGAGGAAAGAGGATTGATGGACATGCACCCGGTTTGACAGGGGATCAGTTAAAAAAGTACATTGATTCTGGTATTTCTACCGATCATGAATGTTCAACTTTAGAGGAAGCTATTGAGAAAATTAAAAGCGGGATGTTGATTCAGATCCGTGAAGGAAGTGCGGCTCGTAATTTTGAGGCTTTATGGACTTTAATTCGAGATTATCCAGATAAGGTAATGCTCTGTACGGATGATAGTCACCCTGATTTAATACTTCAACAGGGGCATGTCGATCGTTTGATTCGTATAGGATTAAAAAAAGGTTTATCCATATTTGATTTATATCGGGCGGCTTTGCTCAATCCGGTTGACCATTATCAAATTCCTGTTGGAAAACTGCAAGTAGGGGATAGTGCTGATTTTATCATTGTGAATAATCTAGAAGAATTTAAGATACAATCCACTTACATTAATGGGGGAAAAGTGGCTGAAAATGGTGAAGTTTATTTTGATTTATCCCCGGTTCAGGCCCTCAATGCTTTTAATTGTGAGCCTATTCAAGCTACTCAGTTGGAAATTAAAATACCCCAAGATGGAAATTGGCTTCGAGTTATGGATGCTTTTGATGGGGAATTATTAACAAAAACCTATCTTTGGAAGCCCAATTTAAGAAAAGGAGAGGTGGTTAAACCGGATCTGAAAAGCGATATTTTAAAGATTGTGGTCGTTAATCGTTATAAAAACAATGATCCAGTTGTTGGTTACATTCGTAATTTTGGCTTGAAACAGGGGGCTATTGCCGGATCCATTGCACATGATAGCCACAATATAATAGCCGTGGGTTGTGATGATGCCTCTTTAGAACAGGTTATCAATTCTATTATTGAAGTAAAAGGGGGTATTTCTGCCTTTAACGGCACTGAATTACAACGAATATCTTTACCCATAGCAGGATTAATGACTGATATTCCTGGATTTAAAATTGCAAAAGAGTATGAATTACTCAATGATTTTGTGAAAGAAATGGGAACTAAACTGAAAACTCCTTTTATGACACTTGCTTTTATGTCTTTGCTTGTCATTCCATCCCTTAAAATAGGGGATAAGGGATTGTTTGATGTTAATTCATTCACTTTTACAGATCTATTTTTAGATTCTAAATGTGATTGAATGGACAAGTAGAATCAATTATTGGGGTAATAGTTGAGTAATATATGGTAAGAGCACTTAAAAATGCTCTTTTTTTATTTGATATGGCTGGTTTTTTCTAATATTTTATTGTTCAAGTGTGATAAGTTTTTTACATTTTATGCCATAGGTGGATGGTAAAAAAGACCTTTGTGAGGAATTAAGCTTTAAAATGGAGACCTATTTAGCGTCAATTGAAGCTGATTTTATCCATTATTTTAAGTGAATTTTAGTATTGTTTCACCCTAAATAGGGGGTAGAGTAGATCCTTATATTAGTAAAAAGAGGTCTGTTATTTGCATCTCATGTGATGAATAAATGATTTTAGTCGATTAGATTTTATATCTAATTGTTTTTTTCGTGTTTTTAGATTCTTGTTCCGCACTAAATCACATTTTTCAGATTAATTATAGTTACAGCAAAGGAAACGTTTATCCTTTTCAAATAGTCAATACCACTCTTTTTTAGGATTAAAATGATCATATGTAAGAGGAGAAATTGAGTCTTATTTGTGGATGTAGTACTCTGAAGGTCTCGCTTTATCTTCGTTTTTCTAATGTTATTGATTGGTGATAGTAAATGGTTATTTTTGCATTTGTTGAATTAATTGTATTTTCTCATCATGGTAAATGAGCACATCGATCGATTAAAACAAAAGATTGCGGTTCTGCCCGACGGGCCAGGGGTATACCAATATTTTAATGCTGAAGGTATTATTATCTATATTGGTAAAGCGAAGAATCTTAAGAAACGGGTTTCTTCTTATTTTACTAAGAATCATGAGGATGGAAAGACTCGTATTTTAGTTCGTAAAATTGTCGATATACAACATATAGTAGTTGATACGGAACAAGATGCCTTATTGCTCGAAAACAACCTTATTAAGAAGTATCAGCCGCGATACAATGTATTGTTAAAGGATGATAAATCCTTTCCCTGGATTGTAATCAAAAATGAGTCCTTTCCACGTGTTTTTCAAACTCGTCATTTTATTCGGGATGGGAGTACTTATTTCGGACCTTATACCTCCATTGGAATGGTTCGAACCTTACTGGATTTATTTAAGCAATTGTTTCCTTTACGAACTTGTAAGCACAAGTTATCAGTAGAAAATATTCAAAAGAGTAAATTTAAAGTATGCCTGGAGTATCATATTGGTAATTGTAAGGGGCCTTGTATAGGTGCGTATGCGGAGTCTGTCTATAATGAACACATCGCGACTATTATGGATATATTAAAAGGAAATATAGCGTCGGTTATTCATTTTATGAAACAAATGATGATGAATTTTGCTGGCGAATTGGAGTTTGAAAAAGCAGAGGAAGTCAAACAGAAAATTAAGCTGCTGGAAAGCTATCGATCTAAATCAACCATTGTAAATCCAAGAATTAGTAATGTGGATGTGTTTTCAATTGTTGATGATGAAAGCTCTGCATACATAAATTTTTTACGCGTCGTTAATGGTGGTATTATTCAATCGCACACCATGGAGTTTAAAAAGCGGATAGGTGAGGAAAGAGCCGATATATTGCTTTTTGCCATGTCGGAGATTCAAGCCCGCACGAAATTGTTAGCGCGTGAAATTTTGGTTCCTTTTAAGCCAGAAATGCAATTTTCGAATTCTCAATATTTAGTTCCCAAAATAGGGGATAAGAAAAAGCTACTTGAATTGTCAGAGCGCAATGCCAAGTATTTTCGATTGGAAAAATTGAAACAGCAATCAATAGGCAAGAAGGAGACGCGTGAAGAGCGGCTCATGAAAACGATTCAATTGGATTTGCGACTTAAAGAATTGCCCAGGCAAATTGAATGTTTTGATAACTCAAATATTCAAGGGACTAATCCTGTAGCTGCTTGTGTTGTTTTTAAAAATGGTAAACCAAGCAAAAAGGATTACCGACATTTTCATATCAAAACGGTCATTGGAGCCAATGATTTTGCTTCGATGGAAGAAGTAATTTTCCGACGCTATAAACGATTGAAGGAAGAAGGTCAAGCCTTACCTCAATTAATTATTATTGATGGTGGAAAAGGGCAGTTAGGATCTGCTTTAAATGCATTGGAAAAACTAGATCTGAGAGGACAGATAGCAATAATTGGCATTGCAAAACGCTTGGAAGAGATTTTCTATCCAGGGGATCCAATTCCACTATATCTGGATAAAAATTCCGAATCGTTAAAAGTTATCCAGCATTTAAGAAATGAAGCCCATCGTTTTGGGATTACTTTCCATCGGAACATTCGATCTAAAAATTTCATTAAATCCGATTTGGAAAATATTCCTGGAGTGGGTGAAAAGACAATTGAAGAGTTATTCTCCGTTTTTAAGACATTTAACAAAATAAAGGGCGCTACACTCGAAGATTTGCAAGCTTGTGTTGGTAAGGATAAGGGAAATCGAGTCTATTCATGGTTTAATAGAGATGAATAGCTGTATGTGATTGAAAGAGAGGGGTGAAGATCATGAGGTGTTGTTTGTGAAAATTTCTTAGAAAAGTAAATTTGTCAGAATTTCAGAGTTTAATAGAGAATTTGTAGATTTAGTAATGTTATTTATTTTATTGTTAATAATATTTGGGTCATGTTGAATTCCGACTAGCGAATTCGCAACAATTTGCAAATGATCTTCATAATTATTATTCTGTGTTTTAAAGTAAAGCTTATGGATAATTCCTTTTTCCACATGAAAATGACTTTTTATTATTATGTTAGATTCTGTGCGTATCCGTTTTTTTACTTCATAGGAGGGACTGTATCCATAATTCCATTCCCAGGTCGAATATTTCTCGTCAACGAGCAATTGAATTTTTTGTCGATCTATTGAATTTAATTGGTAAGTGACGGCATTTGAAAAATGATTCAACAAGTAGGTGTACACATGTGCCGAAAATGCTTTGAAATCTATTTGCGCCTTGAGGTAACTATTGATATTTGTTACTTCACTTCGTACGGATTTAACAGCTTTATCTTTGAACGCTCTGGGATTTGTTTTCAAAGCTTGGTTCAAAATATCTAATTCGGAATCAAATAGAAGGGTACCATGATGCATTACTCTGTTTTTATAGACATGAGAGGCATTTCCAGACACTTTTTTACCATTAATGAGTACATCATGTCGTTTGCCCAATACAGCAGTAATATTTAGCGCATTTAAGGCATTAATGATGGGTTGGGTATGTTTGGCAAAGTCCACTAGTTTTCCTTTTTCGCCATTGAGGATAAAGCAGAAATTTAGATTTCCTTCATCGTGGTATACCGTGCCACCGCCCGATAGACGTCGATGAACCGAAATTTCAGTTGCATTGACATATTTCAGGTTTATTTCGGCCAATGTATTTTGGTGTTTACCAACTACAATTGAAGGTGTGTTGACATAAAGAAAAAAGACATCTTCCTTTATCGTCTTTAATAGAAATTCCTCCGTAGCCAGGTTGAATTTGGGATCAGTAGAGTTGCTAAATAGTCCGATCATACTTGAGTATTATGAGATATAAACTGATTTATGCCCAAATTGTTTAGGTTGATTTCAAGTATTTTTTGATAAAAAAGTTGAATTGAGGGGGCAGTTAATGGTCAATCGAAAGATATGTATTATTTTCGGCATCTGTTTGAAAAATAAAACAGTATGCGTGTAGTTATTCAAAGAGTTAAGGAAGCTACTGTTTCCATAAATGGAAAGGGGCACTCATCTATTAGTCAGGGATTAATGGTTCTTTTGGGTGTTGAGAATGCTGATGGTAAAGAAGACATCGAATGGTTGACAAAAAAAATCCTCAATTTGCGTGTTTTTGCCGATGAAGAAGGCGTTATGAATCGATCTGTATTGGATGTAGAGGGAGAACTTTTAGTCGTTAGTCAGTTTACTTTGCACGCACGTACTAAAAAGGGAAATCGACCTTCATACGTGAATGCTGCTGGTCCTGATATTGCAATTCCCATGTATGAATCATTTGTTCGGGCATTGCAATTGGGAATTAAAAAGGAAGTGAAAACAGGTGAATTTGGTGCCAATATGCAAGTATCTTTGGTGAACGATGGTCCGGTTACAATTGTTATGGATTCCAAACGAAAAGAATAGAAATGGAATTAAAGGAAGCACAGGAGAAAGTCGATCAATGGATCAAACAGTATGGCGTTTGCTATTTCAGTGAATTAACCAACATGGTTATTTTAACCGAAGAAGTAGGGGAATTGGCGCGATTAATTGCGCGTAAGTTCGGCGATCAATCCTTTAAGAAGGAGGAAGAAAAAGCGGATTTAGGAGACGAAATGGCGGATGTTTTATGGGTATTGATTTGTTTAGCTAATCAAACCGGAGTAGATTTGACAGAGACGTTCACGCGTAATATGGAGAAAAAGACAGCTCGCGATAAGGTTCGACATATAAATAACGATAAATTACATAACACAAATAAATAGTCACTTATGGATACAATTTTGGATAAATATCCTTGCACCATCAAAACTGCAGAAATGGAGCAAGTTATTACCAATGTTAAAAACAGCGTTGGGGAATGGGCGACAGATAAGGAGATTCTGAAGTTTCTTTTTAATTGTATTGATTTAACTTCCTTAAATACTGAAGATTCTGCGGATAGTATTCGTGAGTTTGTGGATAAGGTGAATGGTTTGCAAAAGGAATATCCATTTGTTCCACAAGTGGCTGCAATGTGTGTGTATCCGGTATTTACCCCTGTTTTGGCCGGTGCCTTGAAAGCAGAAGGGGTTAATAAAGCTGTCGTTTCGGCAGGTTTTCCTTCATCTCAAACTTTCTTGGATGTGAAACGCTTAGAAACAGAACGGGCCATTGATTTTGGTGCCGATGAAGTGGATATTGTAATTTCTGTTGGAGAGTTTTTGGAAGGTAATTATGAATTTGTCGGTGAAGAGATCCGTCAGATTAAAAATGTGATGAAAGAAGCGCATTTAAAAGTTATTTTAGAATCAGGAGCCTTGAAGGAAGATCAAGAGATATGGTCGGCCAGTCTTTTAGCCATGGAATATGGTGCTGATTTCGTTAAAACATCAACCGGTAAACAACAGCCGGCGGCTTCGTTTGAAGCAGCATATGTAATGCTTAATGCCATTAAAACATTCCATAAGAAAACAGGGCGTAAGATTGGATTTAAACCCGCAGGAGGTATTTCTACACCCGAGGATGCTTTGGTATATTATGGTTTAGTCAGAGAAATCTTGGGTGAAGAGTGGTTGAACAATGAATTATTCCGAATTGGAGCAAGTCGCTTGGCTAACCATTTGTTAACAGAGATCCATGCGATGGAAACGGGCGAAAAGAAAGAGATTAAATATTTCTAAAAGAAAAGGCCGTTATTCAACGGCCTTATTTTTTTCGTTTTATAGTGAAATCTACCAGTGTTTTAAGTGCTTTTTTGGTTTCGCTTTCTTCATAAATAGAGAGTGCATTGAGTGCCTTTTCACTGTACTCCAGCATTCGTTGATGGGTATATTCAATGCCGCCATTTGCTTTCACAAAGGCAATGATTTCTTCCACTTTCTTTTCATTTTTATGATGACGTCTGATCATCGATAAAATGCGTCGTTGTTCCTTTTTATCAACACTGTGAAGGGAGTGGATGAGGGGGAGAGTTAATTTCTTCTCCTTAATGTCATTACCGGTTGGTTTGCCAATCATACCATTTTTTTCATAATCGAATAAGTCGTCACGAATCTGAAAAGCAATACCCAGGTTTTCACCAAACACTTTCATGGCTTCCATTTTTTCTTGATTCGCTTCAACGGATAGGGCACCAGCGCGTGTACAAGCAGCAATTAGCGTAGCCGTCTTCTTGCGAATAATATCGTAATAAACATCTTCGGTAATGTCCAGTTTACGGGATTTTTCAATTTGTAATAATTCCCCTTCACTCATTTCCTTCACAGCATTTGACACTACTTTTAAAACACCAATTTGATCCGTATCTAAAGCGGTAATGAGCCCTTTTGACAGAAAGAAATCACCCACCAAAACAGCAATTTTGGATTTCCAGAGTGCGTTAATCGAGAAAAATCCACGTCGTTGATAGGTTTCATCCACCACATCATCATGAATGAGCGTAGCTGTATGTAACAATTCAATCAGAGTTGCCGAAACGTAGGTGGCATCACTAATATTTCCGTTCAGTTTAGCCGCCAGAAAAACCAGCATTGGGCGCATTTGTTTGCCTTTGCGACGTAATACATAATTGGTAATGATATCAAGCAGAGGGATTTTTGTTTTGAGTTGAGACCTGAAGTAGGGCTCAAACTTTTTCATCTCTTCTTCTATAGGGGCTTTTATCGTATCTGTTCCCGACATAAGTTAATTTACATTGATATACACCACTTCGTTCGCCACGAAAATGGAAGGTCATTTGCTCATTATGTGCTCAAATTTAGAAATTAATCGCGATTTTTTATTATTCATATTGATATAATCTAAATATTTAAATATTTTTGCATCACAATAAGAGAGTTGTTTCAATATATTTATATATTTGTATTTGTAACCACCAAAGAAAGGCGATTAATAAGATGAAAATTAAAGATTTAGATACGGAAATGTTAGAGCGGGCTGCTGGAATGCTTAAAGCTATTGCGCATCCTATGCGAATTGCCATTATGAGCCACCTGGAGGAAGGTAAAAAACTGACAGTAACCGAGATACATCAACTGTTGAAGATTGAGCAATCCACGACTTCTCACCATTTAGGTATTTTGAAAGATAAAGGTGTCTTAGCCAGCAAGAGAGAAGGTAAGAATACCTATTATTTCCTGAAGCACAATAGTTTAAAAAACATTGTAGAGTGCGTTAGTAAATGCACCATTGCGCGATAAATAATTATCAACAGATATTCCAAGGCTGATTTGATGATCAGTCTTTTTTTGTTTTAGAGAGATGGCGAAGATTAGATTAACAAAGGAATTCAGGTTTGAAATGGCACATGCACTTTGGAATTACGATGGATTGTGTCGTAATATTCATGGGCATTCCTACATTTTAGCAGTGACGGTGATCGGGGAACCAGAGTCAGATGTATCTAATCCTAAGAATGGGATGGTGATGGATTTTGGGGTTTTAAAGGCGATTGTTAAAGAAGAGGTGGTGGATCGTTTGGATCATGCCATTGTGGTGAATAACCAGGCACCAACAGAGCAACTCTTGAGTTTACCCCAAATGAGCGAACGACACGAGGTGGTTAATTATCAGCCTACATGCGAGAATATGCTGGTTGATTTTGCAACGCGTATCGAAAAGCGTATGCCCGAAAATGTACAATTATACAGTTTAAAACTCAATGAAACAGCCACCAGTTTTGCTGAATGGTTTGCTTCAGATAATGAGTAAATAATTAGGATATAATTTCACACCCTCATCTTTATAGATGGGGGTTTTTTGTGTTTGATCGAAATCTCTTTGCATGAGAATACTCCCTGAGTGTTTTCGGTTTGAATAATCAGGAGATAATCTGCCAGAGGTTTTCTATCTTTATAAAAAAAATTCATCATGACAACAGAAGCCAGGAAGGATCTATATTTGTTAGATGCCTACGCATTAATATACAGGGCCTATTATGCCTTTATCCGTGCGCCGCGTATCAACTCAAAGGGAATAAATACCTCTGCCGCATTTGGTTTTACCAATTCGTTATTGGAGATTCTGACAAAAGAAAATCCCTCTCACATAGCGGTAGTGTTTGATCCCTCAGGGCCTACTTTTCGACATGAGCAATATTCAGAATATAAGGCCAATCGTGAATCTACCCCGGAAGATATTAAGTCGGCTGTTCCGTATATCAAACGCCTTGTCGAAGCCATGAATATCCCGGTTATTGTGAAAGATGGTTTTGAAGCAGATGATGTTATTGGCACCCTGGCATGGAAGGCATCCGATAGTGGATTTGTGACTTATATGGTTACACCCGATAAGGATTATGCCCAATTGGTACGCGATAATGTCATCATGTACAAACCGCGCAGTAAGGGTGGTGGGATTGATAAATGGGGCGTTGAAGAGATAAAAGAGAAATTCTCCATCAGTGAGCCCAAACAAGTAATTGATATATTGGCCTTATGGGGCGATTCAGCCGATAACATTCCGGGATGTCCGGGAGTGGGTGAAAAGCGAGCCAAAGATATGATTAGCAGTTTTGGTAGTGTGCAAGGTATATATGAGCACATTGATGAGTTGAAGGGCAAGCAAAAGGAAAATATGATCAACTTCCGTGAGCAAGTGGAGTTATCGTATGATTTAGCCACTATACGAACAGATGTACCTGTTGAGTTTGATGAAGCAGCCCTGAAGCTCGAAAAACCCAATATGAATGCCGTCAATGCATTATTTGAGGAGTTGGAGTTTAGGAATTTAAGCACGCGTGTGAATACTATTTTCGGAGCTGCTCCGGTTCAGGGAGATTTGTTTGGAGGAGGAAGTAGCGCCGAAGTAATTCCTGTGGCGGAACTGACTTTACGCCAATCCATGAGTGATATCCCACATCATTATTATTTGGTTGATAATGATATGGCCATTGCTTCTTTATGTGCCGAGTTAAGTGTTCAGGAGCGTTTTTGTTTTGATACCGAAACGACTTCCATTCATGCATTGGAAGCTGAATTAGTAGGCATGTCTTTTGCCTGGCAGCCACATGAAGCTTATTATGTGCCGGTGCCTGCGAATCGAGAGGATGCCTTATTGTTAATAGAAAAATTCAGGGCTGTGTTTGAGTCTTCATCCACTATTAAAGTAGCTCAAAACCTGAAATATGACATGTTGGTGCTCAAGAATTACGACATTGATGTAAAAGGGCCGTATTTCGATACTATGGTTGCGCATCATTTATTGTATCCCGGCCAAAAGAGCAACATGGATTTCATGGCTGAAACCTATCTGAACTATTCACCGGTTTCCATAGAAACCCTGATAGGTAAGAAAGGCAAAGGACAAGGAAATATGCGTAATGTGCCGGTAGAGCAAGTGAAAGATTATGCAGCTGAAGATGCAGATGTGACCCTTCAATTGATGCTGAAATTTGAAAAGGAATTGCAGGATAGCCCGGTGAAGCAATTGTTCGAAACCATTGAAATGCCTTTGATCGAAGTACTGGCCAACATGGAATTTGAAGGCGTGAAACTGGATGATAAAGCATTACATGAGTTTGCCGGTAAACTGCGTGAAACCATTATTGAATTGGAGAAAAAGATCATTGAAATGGCAGGTATGACTTTCAATATCTCCAGTCCAAAACAAGTGGGAGAAGTATTATTTGATCATTTAAAGATTGATGAAAAGGCTAAGAAAACAAAGTCAGGTCAATATAGTACCAACGAAGAAACGCTTCAAAAACTGAAAGATAAACACCCCATTATTCCTGAAATATTGGAATACCGTGGTTTAATGAAGTTGCTGAATACTTATGTGGAAGCGCTTCCAAAATTGATTAATTCAACGACTAATCGTTTACATACCAGTTATAATCAAGCGGTAGTTGTAACGGGACGTTTAAGCAGTACTAATCCGAACTTACAGAATATTCCTATTCGGGATGAAAATGGAAAAGAAATACGGAAAGCTTTTACAGCTACTGACGATGAGCATCTTTTTCTATCAGCGGATTACTCACAGGTCGAATTGCGCCTAATGGCTCATTTTAGTGGTGATCAACACTTGATTGATGCTTTTAACCGGGGAGAAGATATTCATGCTGCGACGGCTGCTAAAATATTCAAAGTGCTACTGGAAGAAGTGACATCGGATATGAGGCGTAAGGCTAAGACGGCCAATTTTGGTATTATTTACGGCATTTCAGCCTTCGGATTAGCTGAAAGGCTGACTATCCCCCGAAAAGAGGCAAAAGAGATCATTGATGGTTATTTTGAAAGTTTTCCGGGTGTGAGGACTTTTATGGATAATTGCATCAGCAAAGCCAAAGAAGAAGGTCATGTGGAAACCTTGTATGGGCGCCGACGTGATTTGAGTGATATCAATTCCAGGAATGGGGTGGTGCGCGGGATGGCGGAACGTAATGCCATTAATGCACCCATTCAGGGTACAGCGGCCGACATCATTAAACAAGCCATGGTGAATATTGGAAAACGGTTTGAAGCTGAACAAATTCAATCCAAGATGATTCTGCAGGTACATGATGAATTGAACTTCGATGTGGTGAAGAGTGAGCTGGAGCAAGTCAAAGCCATTGTGAAAGAAGAGATGGAGAATGCCATTAAATTAGAAGTGCCACTGGATGTGGATATGGGAGTAGGGCTGAACTGGTTGGAAGCGCATTAATTATAGAAATACATTGAAATAGATAGAAATAAAAAAGCCCCGAATCGGGGCTTTTTCTTCTATTCATCCTCTGAGTAACAAATAATAACTAACCTCAGAGGATGATTTTTTAATAACTATTACTAATTCCGCTTATCACCAGCATGGCTAATGGCCTGGCCGGTTAATAAACCATCATATTGTGTCAGGTCCTTCAGAAGCAACATTGCTTCATCCAACTCTTTATCTCTTTTAAGACTTACTTTAACAGCACCTTTTTGATAATAGTAGCGTTTGGCTATTTCCATCGACATAATTTCCTTGATCTCTTCCTGAAACAGGTTTAAGTCTTTTTCCACATCCAGTTTCAGTACCGCCTCTAGTTTTTCGAATTCTTCCGAAGCCACATCGTAGTAGTCTTCACGCTTCGCTATTTTAATCAGGTCTTTTAGTTTATCCTGTGAGCGGGATTCATATCTAAAGTCTTCTTTGGCTTTAACAAAGGCCTTAAACTCATTGTAAATGTCATCCGTTAATTCAAACTCTTCAGGGCTTGCAATGGTTTTGTTGGCAATTGCAAAATCAGTAACGTAATCAAAGATCACTTGCTGAGCCACTAAAGCAAAAGTAATGTTGGCGTATTTTTGGATCTCCACCTTGATATCAGGCGAGATACCACCACCATCGAATACTTTACGGCCATTTTTTGTTTGAAACTCAGAGATGAGCGAATCCGGCACTAAGCCCACACTTCCATCTTCGTTACGATGTGTATAATCCAAAGCCTGAATACATCTGCCCGAAGGAATGTAATATTTGGCCGTAGTCACTTTAAGTTTGGCGTTATACGATAAATTCCGGGTGGTTTGCACCAATCCTTTACCAAATGAGCGCTGACCTACTACTACAGCTCTGTCCAAATCTTGCAAGGCACCTGAAACAATTTCCGACGCAGAAGCCGATCCACGACTGATCATCACCGCTAACGGCATCACTGTATCAATAGGTTGACGGGTGGCTTTATAGATTTTATCCCACTGCTTTACTTTACCGCGTGTACTCACCACTTCTGATCCACGTGGAACAAAAAGATTAACAATTTTCACCGCTTCATCCAGTAAACCACCTGGGTTAGCACGTAAATCCAATACGATACTTTTAGCTCCCTGCTGATCACGTAAATCAAGGAATGCCTTTTCAATTTCACGTGAACAGTTCTGCGTAAAATTGTTCAGGATGATCAATCCCGTTTCATCATTCACCATACCGTAGTAGGGAACAGGATTGATTTGGATCTTTTCGCGCATCAGCTCGAAAGTCATCGGTTTTTTCTCACCCGGACGATCCACTTTTATTTTAACAGTCGTATTGGCAGTCCCTTTCAATACATCACTTACATCAGAGGAGCGCTTCTTTACCATGTCTTTTCCATCAATGGATAGGATCCGGTCACCGGCCTTAAGTCCGGCTTTAGCAGCAGGAAACCCTTCGTAAGGCTCGGCAATAATGACGTAATCACCGCGTTGTGATATTAACGATCCAATGCCGGCATATTCACCAGTCGTCATGAATTTAAAATCATCCATATCCGATTCCGGAATGTAAGTAGTATATGGATCTAAAGATTCAAGCATTTCGTTAATACCGGTTTCTACCAGTTCTTCCGGATTCGTTTCATCCACATAATAGCTATTCAGCTCTCTGAACAGGGTGTAGAAAATATCCAGGTTTTTAATGATCTCGAAGTTCCGCTTATCATCATTAAAACTATAAAGCCCGAATAGCAGTACAAATACCACGGAAAACGAGGCCATCCACTTCACCCTTTTCTTTCCAATAAAATCTCTCATATGCAATATTTTTGTCTGTCGTTGTTGCAGTCGATACTAGCGTCTCTTATTCTGCCTTTTAGGAACGGTTAATTATTCATTTGGGTTACACTTTTATTCATCTAATCAATAGAGTAGAACAACAAAGATAATATTTCCATACATGTTTCAAACGTGAGACTCACTAAATGTCCGAATCCCCCCGTCCCAAACACCTAAACCAGCGTTTCACCTGGTTACCCGCTTCATCGGTAATGGTTAACAGATGGCGTCCTTTTGCCGGAAATATTTCTATTTGATGCAGATGGATGGTTTCGCCGATAAATTCATCATTGAGATGCCAGAAGAGGTGTTCCGAACTATGCCGGTGAGTGGCTTTACACACGATGCGACCAGCTTGGCCATCCAAATCAACAGGGATAAATAACTCAGCCCCTGATTTTGGATAAATGATGGCCATGGCGGATTGGTCGGATTGAAGACAGCCCGGTTTAAAAGGTGGCAATGGTTTATAGGATGGGTTTTTGGATTTGTAATACCAGGCCATGACCGGCGGTAAAACCAACCAGGGTTGATGCACCATCTCATCCACAGGATAACAGTCGCCATTTACCCGGTATTTTTTATCTGACGAGAGATGGACTAATTGGTGATAGGGACAAACGGGTGATTGTACTTCCAGTGCAGGCAAGTAGCTTGTATCGGGATGGGGACAATCCGGCGCTGCCAGAAAACCGCTTTCCCGGCAAATAAGAGCCTTTTTTAGTTCATCATAGGGTGTTTCAAACCAGGAGGTAGGTGGTAAGGATCGAAATAATTCAAACAGGACAGGGGCTGCTGCTGATCCGCCAATAATTCCGGGGCGGCCTTCTCCCGAAGCATTACCCACCCATACAGCCACTGTATATTCAGGTGTGACACCGATGGCCCAGGCGTCGCGATAGCCAAAACTGGTGCCGGTTTTCCAGGCTATTTTTCGGCCGGACGAAAAGTTTTCCCAACCCGTTTCTTCTGCCGGTCGTTGCACGTTGGTGAGTGCTTCAAAAGTAAAATAGATGCTTGAGGCTGATAAAGCCGGTTGTTGATAAGTGAAGTTTTCTTCTAAATGACTGGGTGAAGTAGATAGTCTGGGAGGTTTGAAAGACTGAGTATTGTATTGACTACTGTTGTTGGTATAGGTGGTGAGTATTCGGGCCATGGATGCATAGGCCCCGGTCAAATCCCAAAGACTGGCTTCGGCACCTCCTAAAATCAGTGATAAACCATAATGGGAAGCTGGTCGGTTGATGGTGGTGAGATTGATTTTCTTTAACAGATCACAGAATTTTTCAGTGCCATAATCATCCAATAGACGCACGGCAGGCACATTTAGCGAACGGGAGAGAGCTGTATGTGCAGGAACAGCTCCGTCAAACCTTCGGGTATAGTTTTTTGGTGAAAAATCGGTGTAGTAGGTGGGGATGTCTACTAAAAGCATCTCCGGCAGAATGACACCATCCTGCAAAGCTGCTGCATACAGAAAGGGTTTGAGGATACTACCGGTACTACGAGGTGCCGTGATGACATCTACATCATTCCCATGAAACCCCTCATAGGCAGGTGTGTTTCCTACATATGACAAGACTTCCCCCGTGGTATTATCCACAATCAAAGCCGCCATATTATGAATTTGGTTGTATCGGTAAATACTATGAAAGTTACTGACCGTTTGTGTGGTGCGCGTCTGAAGATAGAGGTCTAGTGTCGTGGCATGTTTTTGGTTGGGTGCCTCATTCATGAAGCGGGTCAACAGATGCGGTGCCAACTGGGGCAGTGGCAAGGGTTTTTCCGGAAGTGGTTCTTCACAGGATAGCCAGTATTCGGTTGAGTCAATGCTGTTTTTAGCAAGTAGTTTTTGCAGTAAACGGTTGCGTTTGGCCAGTAGCCGATCACGGTTTTTCCCCGGATGGATCAAAGAAGGTGCATTGGGCAAAACCGCCAATAGTGCCGATTCACTCCAGGAAAGCTGATGTGCCGGACGACCAAAATAACGCCAGGCGGCTGCGTCAATACCCACCACATTGCCGCCAAAAGGTGCATGAGAGGCGTAAATTTCTAAGATCTCTTTTTTGGAATATTTCAATTCCAGGCGAGTGGATTGAAGGGTCTCAATCAATTTGCTCCACACGGAGCGATTGCGACCTTGCGACAAACGCATCACTTGCATGGTGATGGTACTGCCACCGCTGATGATCTCGCCAGAGCGGATATTTTGCCACAAGGCACGTGCCATGGATACCGGGTTGAAGCCGGGATGTGAATAAAAATACTCATCTTCAAATAACAATAAGGACTGCTCAAAGCGATACGGGACTGAGTCTGCTTGCGGAAACCGCCATTGTCCGTCATCTGCAATATGTGCGGCCAACAAATCACCTTCACGTGAGGTGACAACAGTACTATAAGATGCCTTAAAAAGGGAAGAAGGCAGGCAAAACCAGTATGTCAGGCCTGAAATAATAAGCAATGAAAGCAGAACCGTTCGATGATACTTTTTAATCAACAGGCGTGGCATGAAGCGGTAATTGATTCAGAAAATTGAGCGTGGCCTCATAAATGCCGGGAGCCTTACTTTCACGGTTACCTGCCACATTAACTATTTTAATGGGATAATTTTCCATCCACCATTGTATTTTATGCACATTGTTAATGGCTGATCGGTTGAGATCGATCAACAGGGTGGGTTTATTGTTTTGTTTGCAAAAATCAAGCGTTAAACGTGTACCAGAGCCCATTCTTAAATCAAAAGTAAGGATCAGCGTGCCATCCGATGCCAGTACATTCTTCATGGTACGGTGATCGTAGTTGGGATTAGAGGTTTCGGTCAATGGATAGTGCACTGGAATGGTTCCATTTTCACACAATCGGCCTTTGGGGCAAAAACCGCCGCAGGGTATGTTCTGATTTACGGCATAGTCCAGTGCAGCCCGGTCTACACCGGTTTGTCCGCCTGAAATAATTTTCTTGATGAATGGTTCCACGTTGATTGATTTATGGGGTAATATTAGTGAAAGTTTTTCACATAAGGATGTGCATTAGCCTGTCTCATTTGCAAAAAAAATGCGACAAAGTCACAAGCCCGATAATCATCGGGCCACCAAGTATTCACCAAGAACTAACTTTTAGAAATTTAACTCTTGGTGTTTTCTTTGAGCCTTGGTGTCTTCGTGGCAAAGCATTTATTTATTTTCTTTTGGCACAAGTTCGTTCCCGGCAATCACTTTGTAATCCTCAGTTTACACTAAATGGAGTGCAACTGCCACCAAGTCAGTGGTGGAGTTCATCAAACCCTCCTGAACTGCCACCAAGTCAGTTTTGGTGCTTACTTTGTAATCTCAGGGTTGCAAATAATCAACTTTGGAGGTCATCAAATTAAATACGGAGTTCAATGTGACATCTTTACCTTACATTTGATATTACTCTGTGCTTTAAGAAATACTGTGACCCGGCATGGCAAAAAAATACCTGGTTCCTCCATTGGAACCAGGTACCCTAAATACTCATAATTATAACCAAAAAACTAAACTAATTCACAATGGAGCGGGCGCGGGTGTAGAGGTCGTAAAAATTGGAATGGGTTAATTCAAACACTTTCATCACTTTGTCCACCTTGTTACGCAGCAACTGATTTCCGGCATCAATCAGCTGGTCGGCCTCATTGATGTTGGCATATACTGTGTTTCGTACATTTCGTGCCTCGCCAATTAAGTGTTTGAAATCATCAAGGGTCGTTTCTATTTCTGTAATTTGGGCTTCAGAAATACCGAAGTCAGTCAGTTCATCCAGCTTGTCTTCACAGATTTTTAAGACTGCCGTAACTTTGGCCACCACATCATACTCACGACCGGTATTGATAGCCGATTTATTAATGCGATTGAAGTCTTTTAGTTTTTCATCATTTGTTAAATCTCCCAGAACAAATAAAGCGCTGGTCACAATGGGCACTTTAATGGCCAGATTATCTCTGTGCTGCTCCTTGCGCCGGGTAATGGCTTTACTGTCATCCTGATTATCGCCATAAATGCCATCAATGCGCTGGATCACTTCATCCAGTTCATTTTTAAATCCCGATACAATGGGAATGGCGCTCCAGGTGGCAGTGTTGGTATCCATTACCGATTGTACATTGCCAAACATTCTGAAATAGCGTTCGTGTTCTTTGTTCATAATGCACATAGTTTGGGTATAATTTCTTTCTCCATTCAAATTAGTATCA
>JAEINY010000420.1 GCA_016342595.1 Marinilabiliaceae bacterium | reverse complement strand
ACCCTCTCCTCAAATGAGGTGAGGCCAAAAATAATTAAAAATGCTGGTTTGAATAAGGAATCTGAGTTCAATCCTGATGCGTATTATTTCCAAGGCGCAGTTACACAATATCCCATTAATGGTTCATGTTTTGATAGAACAAGCCTGAAATTCCTCGATTACAAGGCGTTCAATATTCCATCGCCTGATTACTTAGTGAATCGGCGATCTATGTGATAGCCCTCGATAATTATCGAGTGTTTTCTCATTTCCACTGGAACCGGGCGCTCCGCACCCGGCTATTGAGATCGCCCACGTTGGGGCTCAACATCGGACGTCGGACTTTGCGCTTCGGTCTGCTACTCTGATTGATAGTTGAAGGCTCCGGTTATCCACGCATCAATAGGAACAATGGCCCTCACGGAACTATTATACATTTTGATGGGCCTGCCACATTCCTGAAGCCTCCTGTCGCTGTTTTTAGCTGCCCTGCCGAAAAAAACGTTCAAGAGGTTGAGTCATTACCATCTCCTGTTTATTTTTTTGTCGATCCAGGCGTTTTTTACCTCATCACTGTTGCCTTTTGAGGCCATCCGGCTGCCGTGGCCACTCATCCTGCGAAGAAAAATGGTCACACTGGAAATCCGTGATGCTGTCCTGTATCAAAAAATGCCAATGGAGACCATTTTTAGCCTATCGGGGTTGATTTTAGGATCGCGCAGGTTCTCTTTCACCTGGCCTGGCGGGGAGTTGGTGGACAGGGAGCAGGGTACAATTAGCAGGGTACAGATAATAATTAACAAGGAGCAGGGTACAAATAACAATTGGCAGGGTACAATTGGCAGGGAGCAGGTTTTAGCAGATTGATGAACTTATCTAATCCTCCAGAGTTCTTGATTACACTTTGTTGCAACCACGGGTTTCACCCGTGGCTATTGATGTTTAATCCCTTCAGGATTGGCATGCTGCAAGGAAACCGCAAAGCGGCACGATAGTTATCGAACCAACAATATTAGCCATGGAGCTGTCTCAAAAGTCATCAAATTGAATCCCAGACTTACGAATTAGAAGTTTAGAAAGTAATATGAGACAGCTCCATGGTATTGGCAATATGTCAGCACAACCCTGAAATAGATTGATTTTTTTATACATCATTCAACCTCTAAACAGCAATTAATTATTCTGTTTACGGTTATAGTTACTGGTGTAGCCGATCAAGCGTTTTTCATTCCGCCAAAAAAGGTATTTACCGCAATCCCGAATCTGATCCACCCTTTGTTTAAGTATCGTATACATAGCGTTGCGGATGTGCAGGGTTTCATTCATATTCAATCTTTCACCATTAGCCATTGCTCTCAAGTCCGCCATGGTGGCCGATAATTGAGCCGACTCCTCCAAAACAGCCGTATCACAATTGATCTTCACCAATGGTTCCGGATTCTTACGCCCCAACACAGCCAGATCATTCAGGTCCTGAATCATATCCGCATGACCAGACCCTTCAGCAATGGTACGCACCCGATCCAACACAGCTTCATTTTCACGGTAGGCATAGCGGAAAGTGTGTACCAGTTGATTGCGCAGATCATAGGCTTTAGGTGATTCTTCGGCCCACTCTTCTTCAGCTTCCTGTTTAGCTTTCACATCTTCCATCCAGATGGATTGGGCTTCCCGCAAAGCACCTGCCCGTACATCCAGATCTTCGAAAATAGATTCGGGTAACCCGGCCCCCAGTAGCTTCACTTTATCTACCAGACTCCAGCGCCGTAGATCTTCTGCTTCCTGCAGATAAATGCCCACCGGCATGTAAGGGCTTTTCACCTCTTTTGGATCCATCGCCTTCGCTTCGGGCAATAATTGGGAATACTGTTCCTGATTTGACATTTTTTTAGTTTTAATAGTTAGTACTGGCAGTAGCCGGGAGACCATTCAAGCTTTGCTGGTCTGTGAATATGGGACCTTCCGGCTATCTGCTTTTCTTTGGTTATAATAAAGTTATGAAATGCAATTTTGCGAGACTAATGACATTTGTCATGTTTTCTTTTGCGAAATTCAAGGGAACAGTAATAAAGGTACACTGCACGAAATAAAAGTGGTTCACCGAATCCTAAGAATCAAGGGCTCCCTCTTCCCATTCTAACAATAATGCTGTAACTTTAATCAAGAACAATATAAATCAGCCATTATGAAAAGTAATAACCTGGTACCTAAACTTCTTCTTTCCCTGCTATGGCTTCTTACATGGCCGGCCCTTCCACACGCCCAAGCCATTGTTGCCACACTTGAAAAGTCTTTTTCGGGCATTAATAGTATTCAAATAGAAGGTGACTATTGTGCTGTTGAAGTATCAGGTACAACGACATCGGACGTACAATTTAAAGGTGAGATTCGATCATCCGATCATTACTATCTCAACATTCACCAAAGCGTGAATGGCGGTGTCTTAAAAATATGGGTGGATCATCCCAAGACAAATCCAGGTAATACCAAGGGTCAACTGACTTTTATGGTACCGGCTCGAACCACCGTCACGGTTAAAAATGCCAATGGTCATGTATTATTGGAAAACTTATCGGGTAGTCAATATACTTTAACAACTACTTTAGGTAAAATTACTACCCGCAAACTATCGGCTAAATTAGTCGCTCATTCCACCTCAGGAAGCGTGAATGTACTAGGTTTAAAAGGTGATCTGGAATCAACCACCCGAATGGGTGCACAACAACTTAAAGATATTACCGGGCAAGTTACTGCAACAGCCGAAACGGGTACTATTACCGCCAGTGGAATAAATGGCAACATCACCTTACATACCACCCGGGGAAACCAATCCTTAAACAACATAAGCGGCCACGTCACCACCGAAGCCAAGGAAGGCAAATTAATCATGACCGGTATCAAAGGCAACATAAAAGCTTCTACTGAAAGGGGGGCGATGGAACTGAATCAAGTTACGGGGG
This sequence comes from Marinilabiliaceae bacterium, assembly GCA_016342595.1. GTDB lineage: Bacteria > Bacteroidota > Bacteroidia > Bacteroidales > Marinilabiliaceae > JAEINY01. Next base: position 517 of record JAEINY010000420.1, on the reverse strand, counting down.
CTCTTCAGCTAAGCACCATATCAGGCAGTCAACGTGGTACCGGTGTTCGACTAACGGATGACTCCTCGTTTCAATCCACCTCAGGTACCATCAACATGCAGTTGACTAACGGGAAGCAAGAGCTAAGCTTTTACCTGACAGCCACCTCGGGTCACCTCAAAGCCAAAGGCACTATCGGACGGCGCAACCTGGTCATTGACCAAGGTGGCATCAAAGTAACCGGTAAAACAGCTTCTGGTAGTCAAACGTACTTTTAGTATTTTATAATCATTAATGTAGTTTTGATTTTTTTGATAATTCATCAAGTTGTTACACAGAGTTTCGGAGAAAAACAAAAACAATATGGGCACAGAGTATTTTCATAAGTAAGGTATTCATAATTTTCTTCATTAAATTTAAAAGGCTCTGTGACCGTTTTCTTTTCCTGAACTTTGCGCTTTATATAACTCTTTTTTAACCAGTAGAGTAGAATGGTGGGAGCACAAATACTCCCCCATCCCCTCGTCAAACCGTACGT
>JAEINY010000013.1 GCA_016342595.1 Marinilabiliaceae bacterium | reverse complement strand
CGTTCCGTTTGGTAAGTTGGAGCTGATATTTCCACAATAACATTTAAGGTGGATGCTATCTCAAATATTTTATTTGAGTTGTACGAATCAGCGGCGTTATCATATAATATAGTTCGCTTCTCATCTGCTTCAATTAATCTAAAATGAATTTTACCAAGTTTTGAGTGGCCCTTGGTTGAGATAAAATAAGCACGATTACCAAAAAGCGTTAAGTTCAAATAGACCTTTTTCATTTTCTTTAAGCTAAATGATTTTGAGGTTGAACTCACTTTAAACTCTTTGGGAGGTGATGGACATTTGTTTTCATACTTCTTACAATCTTGAGCTTGTAAGTTTATTCCTGTCAAAAAAACGAAATATAGATTGATTAAAAATATAGTCTTATTCATGTTTATTCTATTTAACCCATTTTACTCGTAGCTCATCCACAGCAATCCTAAGATTATCTAGTTTTTCCTTCGTCACATTAATCTCTTTTGTTGGTTGGATAAAAACACGATCATACCTTGTTTTTACTTTAGTTTCATTTTTTTTCACGTTAAAGGAATCAAACGATGTCACTAAGGGATTTAAATCTTTAAGAAGAATTCTAGCTTCACGTTGACTCATATATAGCTTAATCATTTCAACCAACTGGTCGATAAGGTTACTTTGATCGGCCACTCGTTTCATTAATTCAGCACTTGGATTCTCCTTATTGAGTGAACTTAAGGTTAAAAACATACTCTCCAGGATACATCCAAAAGAAACGAGAGAATAGGCATCAAATCTCTGGTTTTCAAATAAATTATCCATCGCCAAATCATAAGCATAATCTGATAAGACAATTAAGGAGTCTATATTTGACATGTTTGTTAGAAAACGTTCCTTAAACTCATAGTCCAGATAAGGAAATAGATTTTGATTGTTACCTACCTCATCGATCACTTTCATATACTCAAATCCTTTGGCAGGTTGTTGAAAAGCCAGGGTATAAGAGAGGTCTGCCAGAAAGATACCAACAGCCAGAAACTGTTCTCTTGAGTTCTTATACTTATTAATTTTTTTAGGATCGCTCAATATCTGAGGATTGTATCTTAAATTGCCAGCATCAATATAATTGAATATTTCATCTGGAGAGGGGATAGAGTATAAGGTTGCAACAATGGAATCTTCCTCAGCAATGGTATTTGAGTAATGAAAATTTGCACATTGAGATTCTATTGTACCAAAAGTCAGGTAAACTAAAAGTAGTAGTTTTCCACTGTGTCGTTTTAGAAAGAAAGTTTGATTCATGATATTTAGTTTAGTTCGGTTAAATAATTTGGATCAGTAATCGTATGGTATTGCTGTTCATTAAAGATGATCTCACAGCTAATTTTTTCATTAGAATGATAATCAAAAGTCAAGCTGGCACGATGCTCCAATATTATCATCTTCACAAATTCAAGCGAATCAAATCGGATACCCATCTGGTAATTAGTGCTCAAGGTAGCTTCTTTTTCCTTTATGTGTTTCTTCAATAGGATATCGTCAACTTCAATTGTGAGGCTTACTTTGTCATTATCTTTTACTGTTTCCAGTTGCATGGAGCTTTTTTTAACACTATTAGTCACCAGAAAATCGAAAAGTGCTAACAGTGCTCCGGAAATTAAATGATGTTCCCCATGAATAAACAATTCTTCATCCAGGTGTTTACCTCTAATTCGTATATTGTTATTACGCAGTTTTTCATCGAGATTAAGCAAGCAAAAGCCAATAATTTGGTTAAGATCAAAGCGTTCAATACTCAGTTGAGAATTTTCAGATTGCAGTGCTGTTATTCTTAAAGCTGATTTGATAAACGTTTCAAGTTTGATAAGGGAATTGTCAATTTTTTCAACTATTTGGGCGTCTTTTTTGGATTCAACCCGATGTTTTAAAATCTGAAGCATTCCAATGGCTTCGTTTAAAGCATCACCTATCTCATGACCAAGAATTGAAAGGAATTTATGTTTTGTCTGATCTGCTGTGAGTAATTCATTATTAGCCGTTTTTAACTCGTTGTTTAACCTATTCTGTGTATCGTAAGCTTTTTTAATTTCCTTGGTTCGTTCTATAATCTTTTGGGACAGTTCCTGATTCACAGCCTTTAATTTTTCTTTATTTTTCTTCAGATCAATATGCACATTTACGCGAGCTATTAACTCTTTTGCATCAAAGGGTTTGACGAGATAGTCTTCTCCGCCTGATTGAAAGGCTTTATTCACGCTTGCCCGGTCATTTTTTGCGGTCACAAAGATGATTGGAATATCAGATAAGTCAGGTAGCTTTTTTATTTCTTTGCAGGCCTCAAAACCATCCATATCAGGCATCATAATATCCAAAAGAATCAAATCAATTCCTCCTTTTTGTAGCCGGTCTAAGCCATTAGAAGCATCCAGCACATACTCGACATCATATTTATAATGATCGAGAATGGTAGCAATAAGTTGGACATTTCGTGAATTGTCATCAATGATAAGAATCCGACCTCTGTTTTCAGCGTTATGAATCTCACTCATAAGTGTATCAGTTATTTGTTAATTTGCTGGCAATGAATATTTGATCGATGATTTTCATTTGATGTTCCATTTCTTCAACATTGAATAAGGTGGCACTTTGTTTGAGTTTATGCGCTGCCTCAAGAAGCTCCTCATGATTGTGTGTTTTCGCATATGTCATGATTTCGCTCGCTATTTGAACCACTGAATTAAAAGAGGTTGTGTGTCGCACATTTTGCCATTTAGGAATTAGTTGGTTACAAATTTTTTGATCAAGTAGTGTGGAGAACTCTATAATGGAAGCGGCTACTGATGGCTTGGGTTCAATTATAGATAATTCTTTTTCTAAAAGATGAGTCTCGATGGGTACCTCATAAAAGACAACCGTAAATCGGCTACCTTTTTCGACTTGGCTCTCCAGACTAATGGATCCATTCATTAAGATTATGAGTTGTCTTACGATGCCTAAGCCTAATCCTGTTCCGCCATATTTTCGATTATCCTGGGCTTCTTGTTGATAAAAATCCTCATAAATCTTTTCTTGTGACTCTGGTTTTATTCCGATGCCAGTGTCCTCAACGGTAATTGAAAGATCAATTTTATCGTTTTCTTTCTTGATGTGCTGGCATATTAAACAGATTTTTCCATGATTGGTGAATTTAATAGCGTTACCCAGTAAATTAATGAGAATTTGTTTTAATCGCAACTCATCGATGAAAATAGAAGATGGAAAGTTTTCGGGAATAAAGGATGAAAATTCAAGTTTTTTGTCATAAATACTATTTTTGAATAATAGATTCAGATCATTAAATAGGGCTCGTATATCAATATTAATTGGATTTAACTCCAATTTATTAGCTTCCATCATCGAAAAATCAAGAATGTCGTTTATTAGGGATAAAAGTGTATTTCCACTGTGATAGATACTCTCCAGGTAATTATTATGTGGGTTATTAATATGAGGTTGCAGTAGTTCAGAAAAGCCCAGGATAGCGTTTATTGGTGTTCGAATTTCATGACTCATTCGAGCTAAGAAAGCACTTTTAGCTTTATTCGCCGCTTCTGCTTTTTCTTTCGATTGGATTAAGTCATGATGTGATTGCATTTTATAGATTGCAATACCGAAAAGATCTGCAAGTATTTGCAGGTGATGGGCATCTTGTGCCGTGTATTTAGACTTTTTTCCGGCTGTGAAGATCATTCCTTTATACTTATTATTGAAAACAATCTTACTCCATGCCATCCTATGATATGGCATTTCACTGCATATTCCCTTTTTTAGATGATCGGGCAGATGGTCCCCATTACAAAAACAATTTCCTGCATATGAATCGGTGTTTATTGTTTCCATATTCTTGCAAAAGGAGTGATAAAACCTCTCTGTTTCCTGACGGTATGACCGGGATAAATCTGAGTAAATGGAGAATGTGAACTCCTTTGTAACAGGATCATTGAAAGCAATAAAACAAAATTGACTATCTGTAATCTCCAGTGCATACTGCCGAACGAGTATTGCAATATCTTTAACATCTGAGTGAATTGTAAGCTCTTTAGCAACTTCAGCAATTCTCTCTTTAATTTTAACTTGCCTTATTAAGGAGCGTTGAGTATTTTTATGTTGTTGATTGCGAATTGCATAATAAGCTATCTGTTTTTTGCCATGATCATCAATCGCATGCGTATACACATTAACAGAATAAATATCACCATTTGTGTTCCTGTGCGTGGTCTTGAAGCGAAAATAAGTTTGATTCTTTTTATCGAGTACACGCCTCCAGCATAGATTAGGTTGCTGATTCATCAAGTCCGTAATATTTTGCGATGATAAATCCCGGCCTTCATTTATACCTAATGCAATCCGTGCCATTTCATTTGCAAATACAATGGATCCGTTTGCTTCTAGTATATAAACCTCCATAGGCGATTTCTCGGCTACAAATAATGACAGAGATGAATTACAGAAAGTATGGGGTGATAGGTTTTGCATGATTATAATGCTTAGTATTTAATGAATTGAGCACCCTATTTCAGTATTTTTATATAACCGTTTTTTTCAATTATTTCGTCATGATAGGTAATTGCTTTTACCAAAAAGCTGTACGTTTCAATAGGCTGTATCTCGCCATTAAAAGTACCATCCCAGCCCTGATTTAACTGGGAGGTTGAAAAAATTTTCTCACCAAAACGATTATAAATACTAAATTCGATGAGTTCTTTTATTCCCCAACCTTTTACATAAGCAAAATCGTTGAGCCCATCGCCATTGGGTGTAAATGCAGAAGGTAGTGCGATGGAGAATTTATGCAATACTTCAACATTAAAGTTATTCACGATTTCAAAGCAATCACTGGTATCTGTTACAGTAACATTATAACTTGTTGTTTCCAGCGGACCAATTATAAGTTCAGAACAATCAGCACAAGAGAGTCCCTTGTCTGGGGTCCATTCATAGGATTTAATACCGGAATCGCTTATGTTTAGGTCAAATGATTCACCAATAATTAAGGTTGTGTCTCTTAAAGGAACCGATGGTATTTGTTGCACGGCTATCCAAATGTCTGCACTATCGATACATCCATTCTTGTCTGTAACTTGAGCCGTGTAACGAGTTGAGGAATCAGGTTCAGCAATAGGATTTGGTATCTCCGGATCATCCAATCCTTTTTGAGGGCTCCAGAAATAATTTTGACCTCCTTGGGCCAGTAGTAAATAGTTATCGCCCCTGCAAATCAATGTGTCATTGGAAATTGTAACTTGTGGTAAGGGGTGGACATCAATGAGATACTTAGACAGGGTATCTGTACAAGCATATTTATTATCATAAGCTATCAGGATAGATGGAAAAACACCTGACTTCTCGTACAGATGAGTGGGATGAATTTTGGAAGATGTATAACCATCACTAAAATCCCACAAAACGGAAGTCGCATTTATGGATTGATTTTCGTACGTCAATGTTAAGGGCACGCAACCTTCTACGATATTGTTTTGGATGCTATAATCTGCCACGAGATTAAAGATCTCAATCGTATCCCTTATCACTTTATTGCAGGTGTTATTCGCATCGGACCTAATGAATAATGAGGGATAGACGGGTTCGATTTTATTATATTGGTAGTAAACAGTATCTCCGGTAGATGTATACCCATTGCCAAAATCCCATACCAAATCATAAATATTCTGCTTGTCTGCAGCAATCATCCGGATATCTTTTTTCTGACAGGCGGTATCCGGAACAAGCATATTGGCATGTGGGCCACCTACATTTATATAATTTGTTTTAGATAGGGTATCGGAACACCCGTAGCTCGTTGAACTGATGAGTGTAACTGAGTATGTGTCGGGTTTATTATAAATAAATGAAGGATTTTGTTGATTGGAGTGATTGTAATTATCGTCAAAGTCCCAATGCCAAAATCCCGGATACTTTGTTTCTGAAAGATCACTAAATTGAACTAAAAACGGATAACAGTTAGAGTGAGTGGCGGAAGCTTTAAAATCAGCTACAGGAGGTTTTTGAATATGTATGTAATCGGATTTTGTACCTGTACCTTCACAGCCATAACTATCTTTTATGTGTAGCGAAACGGTGTAAAATCCGGTATCAGCGTAGCTATGAGTCGGAGAAGATAGTGTGGACGTATTTGAATCTCCAAAATCCCAGTCGAAACTAATTATCTCACTTTCGGAGAGGTCTTGAAAGGTCAAGTTCTGTCCCAGGCAAGAAGTTGAGTCGGATACTTTAAAAGCCGGATCAGGAAAAATGGTTTTTATGTGTTCCTTTTCTACTTTCTTATTACTGCATCCTAAAATGTCCTTTACCTGGAGTGATACAGTATAGCTACCAAACTCTGAATACTCATGTATGGGATGCTGATCATTGGCTGTGGAATCGTCTCCAAAATTCCACAGCCAATCAACGATAGTGGTATCGGATGATGATAAGTCATTGAAATTAAAAGTTATTGGCATGCATCCGCGTTTGTGATTACTTTTAAAGTCTGTAGCTGGTTGAAATGTGCGGATGAATTGAACAGTGGTATCTCTGCATTCATTCACATCCTGGGTTATCAGTTTAATTTCCTGTAGTCCTTTGTGTTTAAAGGAATGAGCAATGGTTGAGTCACTAAAATATTCTTTTTCATCCGACGTGATCAACCACAGGTATTTGAATTTTTCTTCATTGTGCATAAATGGAACCGCGTCAACTGATGTGGATGCATCAAATACTACCGAATCATTGAGACAGGCCAATAATTTATCACTTTCGATTTTAGATTTCAAATGCCTGACAAGGGCTTGATTAGATATTTCGTACGTGCAACCAGTTGTTTCATTTTCGGAAGTGAGTGTGACTATATAATCCCCCCGGTTGGAATAGGTATGATCAACCGAAGAGATGTTATCAATATTGGTTGAGCCATCGCCAAAATTCCAGGTGTAGGAATCAGCATCGATAGTATTTCCAATAAAACGATAATCAAAGGGTGCTGTACAGTTGTTCTCAATTGTGAATAAACTGACCGGCCCTTTTATATAAACAGCTTTTTCCTTGGTTATCGACTGACCGCATCCATAATTGAAGACGGTTAGTGTGACAGCCATGTAACCCGTATCTGTATAGTTATGAAAAGGCTCGTTGACGGGAAAAGGAAACGTATTTCCATCTCCAAATTTCCAGTTCAGGGATGTTATCTCATCTCTATCAGGTGAGGTATTTTTGAAATAAATCGTTTCGGAAGCACAAAAGTCCGGGCCATCCTTCACCGTGAAATCAGGTGTAACAGTATTCCCCACACTTACCATACTTGTACTCGAGTGCTTACATTGTTTTGCGGTTTCAACGACCAGTTCAATCGGTATATCACCAGGTTCTGTAAACGTATAGGTCAAGGTAGTGCCTTCATCTATTTTTTGGCCGTCAACTAGCCAGGTCCGTGAGGTAATCTCGTCAATATCTGAATCATATTGTGTGTTGTCACTAAAGAGGATGGTTTTTGGCAGACATCCTGTTAAGGTCTCATCATGACCGATTCGCACATTTGGAATTTGAACTTCTACACTTTTTTCAATTATTCGTTGATGTTTACATCCATGCTTGCTGGTGACAGTCAAGGTGTCACTGTATGATTCATAAAATAGATCACGAATGGTTTTAGTTTCTTCAAACTTGACATTTGGATTTTCAGCCATTGCTATTTCACCATTACCAAAGCGCCAACTCCATTGTACCGCATTCTCTGAAAAGCTATAGTAACGCACAATTTTTGGGACCTGACACAGAAACGTTTCAGCAGCCTGGAAGTTAGCAACTACTTTTTCTACATGTACGTTGATAATTGAATCGTGATGACAAATGCCATTGCTGGCATGTAGATGAATAGAGTAATCTCCGGCTTCGCTAAATTTTTTAATAGGATTAACATCATTTGAAATAGAGCCATCACCAAAATCCCACTTATAAATTGTAGCATCTTCACTTTTATTGGTAAGTGAAAGGTTTTGATCCGGACAAATGGTATCATTGGATAAACTAAATGCAGCTTTGGTTTTTTCAATGATTATTAAATCTTCTACTTGAATAGAGTCCTCGCAACCAACCGAATTACGAATGTTTAATTGTACTGTTTTGCGACCTGTTTGATTGTAGTTATGGGAGGGCGATGGGACTTGAGATGAGGTGCCATCACCAAATTTCCAGGAATAAGTAAGGGGTAACACGGATTCGGAGAGGTTATTGAAATTTGTAAACAAGGAACCATTGCAGGAATATACTTCATCGGCTCCAAATTTCGCCTCTGGTCGATAAACATGCACTAACTCCTCTTCTGTATGGGAACTGGTACAACCATTGATATCTGTCACGGCCAGTGTGATGTCATAGATTCCTTTTTGTTTGTAAGTATACTGGGGTGCAATACTATTACTAATCGATCCGTCTCCAAAACTCCAGGTGTATTCAACAGGTTCACCTCCATGAATAATTGTTTCATTGGTGAATCCGAAAGATGCAGGAATGCATCCAATTCCTGCTTTGTCAATAGTGAAGGCAACAAGGTGCTTAGTATATGCGGTGATGTAGTTTTTTATAGACAGAGTATCGGATTCGGCGCCAGCCGATACGATCAAGGTAACGGTAAATTCACCCGTTTCAGGATAGGTTGTTTGTGGCTGACTGGCAGAAGATGTCCGGCCATTACCAAAATTCCAGTGAAATGTGGCCCCAGGCGGATAATTCGATTGATTGCTGAACGTCACAAGCAGGGGAGGACAACCGTCAGTTTTATCCGCCTCAAATTGTGCTTCTATTTGGCCATGTGAATGTGATGACAAGAAGAAAAACAGGACAAGTAATGCATGAGTGAAATTTTGCATAATCGGCTCTTTATTTATCAAATTTATCGAATAAGATTGCCTTTTTCAAGAGAAAAATGTAATTTATAGTTCGGGAAGTATCAATATCTCACCTTTAATAAAAACCGTGTAATATGCATAATTATAGGTGTTTCAAAGGAGTTTTCAAATGGATCGCTTTACAGTTAATATTGCTGGTGAGTCCTTTTTTAATTGGACAAAACATTCATTTCTCGCAAAACTATTCAGCTCACTTAACATTAAATCCTGCAAATACAGGGCGTTTTAATGGAGACATGAGGGCTTCGTCAATGTATCGGTCGCAGGGGTATCAATTTTCAGAAGCCTATAATACATTTTACCTGAGTTTTGAAAAGCCATTTTATGTAGTAAATGAACGCATCAATACTGGATTGTACTTTAGTCATGATAACTCATATGGAAACTCCCTGCCTGCCAATTTAATTTATTTTAATGTTAGCCATGAAGTCCTTTTAACATTAAATAATTCATTAATTGTGGGACTCCAGATGGGGTATGTACATAAAATGGTTTCTTTAGCTGAAACCACATTTCCGGATCAGTACAATCGGGAAATAGGAAGGTTCGATCCTCATCTTCCAACCAGTGAGTATTTTGAAACAACCACTTCTACTCATCTGGATGTCGGTTTTGGGATGCTTTATTCACATTCATTTATTCGTGGAGTTTGGAGCATGGGAATCTCCTTGCAACGATTAAATCGTCCGTCTGAAAGTTTTTTCGGAATTGAATCACAACTTCCTGTTCGGTCTGTAATGCATGGAAAAGCGGATATAAATGTTGGTTCCTCCATGTTTGTAATGCCTTCATTTATTTTTGTTAAGCAAGGTGAGCCAACTCAAACAATTGGGGGTGCCAATATTGGATATACTCTCAATAACAACTCACCCAAAACCTTGAAAAACATCATATTAGGAATGCACTATCGGAATGGATTGATTAATGATGCGCATGCACTTATTTTTTCGGTCGGAGCTACTTATGCAAATGTAAAGTTTATAACTAGTTATGACTATGATGTATCCGGTCTTAGAACATCCAATGTAAGAAATGCATCCTTTGAATTCAGTTTGATGTACACATTGCCTTCTACAAATTTGAAAAAGAAGATTGTTTCATGTGAACGCTATTAACCATGAGAAGAAACTCTTTTATTTGGATCCCAATCATCTTTCTTTTTTTCGCAAATCCCTTGCTTGGAAAGGTGCTGGAAAAGGAAAAACTAAGAACCTGGCAATTGGAAAGTGTTGTTAATAATGCGATTCGGATTAGTGATTATTATGCTGCCCGCGATTACTTGATCGAATTGATTAAACGGAAGCCAGAAAAAATTAAATATCAGGTTCAGCTGGCTTTTGTATATGAGAAAACACGGGATTATGAAAAAGCACTCTCTCTCTTTCATGAAATCTATGAAAAGTTTCCGGATAGATATGCCAAGGCTGCTTTTCATTTAGGAAAGTTGTATAAAGTATTTGGCGAATATGAAACTTCAATGGAAATTTTCATGCAGTTAAAAAGGAAGCATGATAGGATTAATATGCGAGGTGTAACGAAAGAGATGATCATACGTGAAATGGAAGGATGCGAATTGGCAATATCTTTCCGGGATACCACTGTTCGGACAAAAATAATTCACCTCAATCAATCAATCAATAAGCCACATATAGAATTTTCACCCTTGTTAATAAATGACACTGTTTTTGCCTATGGGACTTCGTTTTTGGATGAGGTTCAGTTTCATGAAATACACAGTGATTTTCAGTCATCTCGTAAATTTAAGTTAGCAATGAAAGAAGGAGAATATTGGCAAGGTGGTAAAGAAGCGGCATTGCCTTTTTATAATTATCCGGATTATGACACAGGCAGAGGGGTATTTTCATTAGATGGGAATCAATTCTATTTCACTAAATGCAATATGAACCTTAAGAATAAAATGATTTGTCACTTATGGTATACTCAAAAGGTCGATCACCAATGGCAACCGCCTGTGAAATTGAACCGTTCTATTAATAAGCCTAATTTTTCAGCCTCTCATCCTGCAATCGGCACCTGTTACAATAAGGATTTTGAAGTCATCTACTTTGTGTCTGACAGATCTGGAGGATTGGGGGGGTATGATATTTGGTATACCATATATGATCATAAAACAGGCAAGCATTCTGCACCTGAAAATGCCGGTATATATATTAATTCAAGAGGAGATGAAATAACTCCATTTTATGATTTGGAGGCCCATCAGCTCTATTTTAGTTCAAATGGCTGGAACTCTATTGGGGGGTATGATATTTTTAAATCGGCAGGTGATTTGGTGAATTGGGAGTTGCCAATGAATATAGGTGTACCGGTAAACTCCTCTTTCGATGATACTGATTTTGTTAAAAATGAGTCAGGCCATTTTGGTTTGTTTGCTTCCAACCGTCCCGGAAGTTACTATTTTGAACATCAAGCCTGTTGTGATGATATATATGTTTATGAAGAGACAGAAACGGAACGCGTATTGGTCACTGGAAGATTATTAAAAGAGGATTTTTTTAGGACGCAAAATTATTACCGTGATGAAAAGAAAGCTCTCTCTGCAAAAGATTCTGTTGAAGTCTTAAAAGAGAAAGTTTTTGCCATCAAGCAAGTGAAAAGAGATAGTTCCTCAGTATATATAAAAGAAATGAAAACGAATGGGAAGGGGGAGTTTTCTTTTTGGGTGGAGCCAAATTTTGATTACGAGTTGGTGGTAATGGATTCATCCCTGATTGATCGAAAAATAAATTTTAACTCCCAACAAGGATTGGGTATTGATAAAATCGATCTGAGTAGTATTTCGCTGAAATCAATACCAGACAAAGCGATTGTTATTGAAAATATCTATTACGATCTTAATAAGACCGAACTTACAGATGCTGCTAAAAAATCAATAGATACTACCTTATTGGTATTAGCCCAAAAGTATCCTCACATTATCATCGAAGTCAGGTCACATACTGATAATATCGGTCATGAAAACTATAATAAAAGATTATCAGAGCGAAGAGCTAAAAATGTTGTGGATTATTTGAAGGAGCAAGGTATTTCGCAGATTAGGATGAAATACAGAGGGTGCGGTGAAGAGTTGCCCATTGCTCCAAATTTCCTTGAAGATGGTAAAGATAATCCCGAAGGTCGACAAAAAAACAGAAGAACTGAATTCAAAATCATTGGTACTTTAAACAGATGAAAGAACGTATTTTAAAATCAGTTATAAATGTATTTGCACTCATTGCCACCCATAGGGACTATATTAATTTCTATGTAATTCAAAATTTGGTGGAGATTTACTTGTCTACTAAGTTCTCGAAATCAACTCAGCAGAATTATCTTCAATTGTTTTCTGACCGATACTCGTTCTATTATGATCAAAAAAGAAGATTATTAAATGGAGCTGATCAGTTTTTTAGCGAAGAGGTAGAAGCTGAATGTTATATATTAAACCGTGAGTTGCCTGTTTCAGATAAACTCAACTTTTTCATTTACCTGTTGGAATTTTATCCTTTTTTTAAACATTATAATTTTGATACTGGTAGTGCACCGGAAACAATAGCAATGGTTTTTCAATCAATGGCCAGTTATTTATCAATTGATTCAAATACTTACAGCGATTGTCTCGCATTTATTTCTGATGATTTTTCACAAATAACAAAAAGGAATAGGTTATTAATCTACTCCGATCAGGATGGTTTGGTGATTAGAGATGTAATGTGTGAGTATTCTCAGTCTGTAAAGGGGGTTGTCATTTTTTTGGAATTGACCAAGGAGAACGTTATCCTGTTTAAAGTAAAAGGTAATTCCAGATTTGAAATCAATAATCAATTGGTTTATAAAAGTCGTATTTACTTTTTGGATGAGGGAGCAACTATTCTTGTGGATAATGGTTATTCCATATATTATAAGGATGTCATTAAAAAGTTTTGCCGAATAAGGAATCCGATACAAGTCTGTTTGGTAGCAGACAACATTGAATATTCCTATAAAAATAGCACAAATGGAATTAAGTCATTATCCTTTCTGGCCAATTCTAGCCAGTTTATAGCTATTATGGGAACGAGTGGTGCCGGAAAAACGACATTGCTGAACATTCTTAATGGTAATATAAAACCTGATTGTGGAGCCGTTTCCATTAATGGTATTAACGTTCACAAGAAATCAGATGAGATTAAGGGAATTATTGGTTATGTGCCGCAGGATGATACACTTATTGAGGAGTTAACGGTATACCAGAATCTTTTTTTAACAGCTAAGTTATCATTAGGGAATTGTAATGAAAAAGAACTGCACGCATTGGTGGAGAAAAATCTTAATGATTTTGAGTTATGGGAAATAAAGGATCTGAAGGTCGGCAAACCCAATGAAAAAGTGATTAGTGGCGGGCAAAGAAAAAGACTAAATATTTCATTAGAGTTAATACGCAATCCACTTGTTATATTTCTTGATGAACCCATTTCGGGCTTATCTTCTTTTGATTCTGATAAGGTAATAGTCTTGTTGAAAAAACTAACCAATGAAGGGAGAATTGTAATTGTTAATATCCATCAACCATCATCCTATATATTTAAGCTATTTGATAAATTGTTGTTTATTGATCAAAAAGGTTACCCAATTTATTATGGAGATACACTCAAGGCGTTGCCCTATTTTAAGGCGGCCTATAATTTAGTGGATCATCATGTTTTTGAATGTCTTTCTTGTGGAAATGTGAATCCTGAGGAAATGTTTCATGTCATTCAAGCACCTCCTATGTCTTCCCAAAATAGGGAAATGACCATAAGAAGTAAAACACCGGAAAAATGGTATAATTACTTTCTGCGTAAGCAGGAAGGTTTTGAAATACCTGATTTTAGAGATGAAATCAAGTTATCGGAATCGAAGCTGAATATACCAGGCAAACTAAGTCAGTTAACAACTTATATTTATAGAGATATTTTAGTCAAATTGTCCAATGTTCAATCGGCATATTTAACCATTAGTATTTCGCCGCTTCTGGCTTTTATTCTAGCCATTTTTTGTAAACAATACGATTTGGAATCCAACATTTACCTTTACTCATCCAATGAAAATATTCCTATATTTCTATTGATGAGTGTGATTGTTGCATTATTTATTGGCTTAATAAACAGTGCTGAGGAAATATTAAAAGATCAAAAACTTCTTAAAAGAGAAGCATTTATTGGTTTAAGTAAAACGGCTTATCTGTTGGCTAAGATGAAAGTTTTATTTCTGTTGTCATTCATTCAAATGTTATCTTTTGTTTGGGTCGGTAACAGTGTGCTTCAAATTAGAGACATGAATTGGTCATTTTTTTTAGTTTTATGGTCTACGGCATGTTTTTCAAATATGCTTGGGCTCTTTATATCTTCACTTTTTCAAACACGGGCCGCGGTGTATATAACCATTCCATTCCTTCTAATTCCTCAAATTCTGTTAGCTGGCGCTGTTCTTGAATACGATAATCTGAATAAGTGGTTTACAACCAATAAAAACGTACCTGCTATAGGAAATAGCATGGTATCAAGATGGGCTTATGAAGCCATGGTTGTGAAACTATTTAAAGACAACCGGTTTGAACAAAATTTTTATAAGGTGGATGCAGATATTAATCGATATAGTTATATCCAAAATTTTTATATTCCTAAAATACAAGAGTTGCTTTATTCTGGTGCATCAGATGAGTTGGGGTATGAGGATAATAGAATACGGAATAATGCTATATTAATCGGTGCTCAGGAATTGAAATCAATCATGGATTTTGACACAGGAATTGAGCTCAAATCTCCTGTTAATGAGATAAACCTGGAAGACTTTATTGTCGTTGCCAAGTCAAGATCTTCTAAACTACTCGACTCCTTGCGTGTCATTCGAGATGCTATAACAGACGACATGGGCGATTCTATTTACACCTATTTGTACGATCATTATTATAACAAGAACTTAGCCGCTTTGGTATTAAACGATGAAACGACGGTGAAGATATTATATGCCAATGGTAAGTTTATTAGACGTTTCAGGCCGATTTATGACCTCCCGGATAGTAAAATTGGAATAGCTCATTTTTATGCACCATATAAATTCATTGGTAGTTGGAAATTTTCGACGCTGAACTTTAATCTTGTTATTATATGGTTCTTCAGTCTTCTATTCTTTGTACTTGTAAGAATGAGCTTGAAACGATTGTGATATTAATAGGATTGCGTCAGTATCTTAGTGATTTTTTTTAGATCAATTGGCTTGGCAAGGAAATCATTAAAACCGGCTTCGAGGCATTTTTTCTGAAGATCGCGAAACACAAAAGCTGACTGAGCTATGATGGGAATTCTGGTATTTATCCGTCGCAATGCTTTTAGTACTTCAAAACCATCTATATCTGGCAGGCGAAGATCACAAAACACGATGTCAAAATCATGTCTAGCAAAAAACGTTTCAATCCCGGAAGCACCATTGGCTGCCGATGTAATCTTTAGATCTTGTTGTGAGAAGAAAACATTAAATATTTCACTACTTTCATAGGAATCTTCAATGAGTAATGCATTTTTATAATTTATAGCTAAATCTTTTTCCAGTTGATTTAAAAGTAACGGTTGGTTATTTGAATTAGGGGTAGGTATTCGAATCGAGAATGTGGTTCCTATTCCTACTTCGGTTTCAACTTCTATGAATCCTTTAAGTTTGTCAACAATATTTTTAGCGATGGAAAGTCCAAGTCCAATACCATCATAAATCTTTGAGGTACCTCCATGAGCCGTTAGAAAGGGTTGGAAAACCAGATCGGCATAGGTTCTTTCCATTCCAATTCCAGTATCGCTTACGGAAATATTTATAAATCTCTCATTGGTTATTTTTACAAACACATTAACGGAGCCTTTTGGGGTGAATTTGATGGCATTCTTGATAAAAATTTCTAATAATTGTTTCAGCCGGTCACGTTCACAGAATATTTTTAGGCTTTTTAATGACGCGTCTTCATCATGTAGGTGTACTTGAACTCTGCTTCTGTTATAATGAAGGGTTGTTAACCAATTTTTTAATTCTTGAATGACATCAAATAAGTAAAACCAGGTGTAATAGAATTTTAATTGATTGGACTCCAGCAGTGATATGTTAACAATATTTGTCACCGTTTCAAGTAATTGATCACTACTTGTTTTAATTAAGGTTAGATATTTTTTTTGCTTCTCGGAAAGGTTGTCTAAACTAAATAGATTTAAAAAACCATTAATGTTATTCAGCGGCGTTCTTACTTCGTGAGAAATATTTGAAAGAATAATTTTCTTGATTTCTGCCACTTCCTCATTAATTATTTTCTGATTCACCAATTCTTGTTCTCGTTGTTTCGGTTCTGTTATGTCGCTCATAATGGAAATGACACCAGATATTTCGTGCTCCTTGTAGAAAGGGGCAAATGAGATTTTAAACCAGTTGTTATTCGAATTTGCTAATTGAAAATCACCGGAATAATTGACCTGACCGGTAAGTGCTTTATTAATATGTGGGGTCCAATCAAAACCAGTCAGTTCATTGGTAAACGAAGCATGTGGTTTGCTCATTATATCACCTGCATTTATTTCGGTAAGAACTTCCATGTTTTGAGACCAAAAATCAATTTGATAGTTTTTGTTAATGATTAGGACATTGGACTTAATATTTTTAATCAAGTTAAAAAGGACAGCTGAGTTATTTAATAATTCCTCTTTTTCACGAAATTCTGTTGTCACATCCACAATGGTGGATACCAATTGAGTGAGATTTCCAATTTCTAGAATCCTGCATTTTAATTGGAGAGTTCTGGAGCTAGTATTAGCATGCTCCAATTGCATTATAAAATGTCTTGTTGAAAGTGTATTGAAATCATGCAAAAAGAAATTAGTGTTCGAACCAGAGTTAATTGGTTTCAGTATCTCCTGAAATTGAGACAATGATAGGTTATCATCTGGTACATCCAGTATTTTGTAAAGTTCAATATTGCATTTGTTAATTGTGGAAGGATAGCCTTCTGACGATAAATCCTGGATTATAACAGCTTCGGGGATATTTTTAAATAATTTCTCGTAATGATCTTCCATATCATTTAAATCGTCATTTACTTTAAAAAACTCATCTGGGCATTTGATGTGATCAACATTTTCTAATTCCAGATACTTTTTGTCAACTTTTTTAGTCCGTTTAGGAAATACAAAAAAGAAATATAAAGCAGATATATTTAGGAGGTAACTTAAAGAATAGGATAGGGATTGATACTTAGTTGGAATAAAATAGGGGATGACAAAAAAAAGTAATAATACCAAAACTATAGTCATAATAATTAGTGCCATAGCTATACTGTTGCGGATCCTTTTATTCATGAAATTCAGACTCATCAGCCTTGTTTAAATACGTTCATATCTCAAAAGCTTCATCATTGCATTACACTATATTTAATCAGAGAAAAAAAACTCTCTTTATAATTTACTATAATTACTTACAGTAAAATTTGTGAAGAGAAGAGTGTAATAATGAGTATGGTTTTTAAGGATTGCTAGATATAAATTTAACGAATTAACTGATAGAAGTAAAGAGTATCTGAAAACTATTAAAAAATCACAATAAAATTGGTTCAAAAAGCGTAATTTAATTATTGCATAATTCAATTGGAATAGTTTCTATTACACCTGACTTTGATGTATGTTGTAAAACAAAAAAATAGCTATGATACTACAGAGGCATACTCGAGTTGTGGTCAGATATTAACCTTTCTATCGATAAATTAGGCATCTATAGTATTGATTTTAACTGATTTTCTTTTTAAATTTTCACTTTCACTTTCCTATTTTATTGCAGTCACTGTAATTAATGAGCGCATATATGGAATTGTTCAATATTGATAAGACAAAAGAATATTCGCGTCACCTGTTTTCTAACGACAAGAAGAAACACCGAATAATAAAGAAGGTTGGTGAGGCTATCGAGAATCGAAATATTGAATTGTTAGAAGTTGTATTTGATCCGAATTGTACTTTTTATGGTTATGGGAATGGTTTAGGAACAAAAAATGACTTTATCAAGTTTGTGCAGAAATATAATGGAAGACCTCAGAATCGCTGCTATAGATTTATAAGAAGTAATACCAATGTAATAACCTGTCGAATAGAGGCCTATTTTGAAGTATCAAAAATATTAGGGCACCAAAGCTCTATTTCCTGGCATAATACTTACGCGTTTAATAAAGAAGGTAAAATTAACATGATGATAATAAGAGAATACCGTGTATCTATTACAAACACAGAGAAAGAGGAATGGTCTGATTACATTTGCTTTTTAGAAACATGGTACCCTTTCCAGAATATTGACGTTATTGCTTATCTGACCTCATACGCTTTAGACTATATTACACGGCTGAAGAATGAATAATCTTCCAATTCTTCAAACATATTCGCAAACTCTTTATTAAGCAATTACACAATAAGCTAATAAGGTTAGGTAGGTTTTCTATGATCTCATCTACTAAGGTTTTACTGATAATCAAAAGATCTTATTTCTTAGATGCAAACACTGAGTAGTGTGGGATAACCAACTGTTAAATAATTTATTGACTTATTTTAACATAGTTCAATCGGCAATTAGAATACAGCCAGGATGATTAGTCATTCGCACAAAAAAGGCCACTCCGATCAACGGAGCAGCCTTAATATTAAGATGTGTATTTGTTTGCGTTAGAATTTAAAGCTCACTCCTCCAAGTACCATACCGGGTGTCTGATCCATAAAAGCAAACTCTTGCTCTTTCATGTTCAGGATATTGCGACCATTAACAAAGAAGGTTAATTGATTGGTTGCCTTATAGGCGACCTTGGCATTCAACAGAAATTTACTGTCAATATTAACATCGTAATACTGATTTTCGAACGTCTGCTCACCATAGAAATAAGCCTGTGGGAAAATCTCCCACTTATCAGTTGGCCGGTAGGTTAACGAAAAACCACCAAAATAACTGGGTGTGGACTTATATTCGTAATCGTTTTTGGTGTCTGTGGGCCAGGATGATGATTCGGCATAGAAAATCTGAGATGGTACATCAGCTGGAGTAATGGCGCCGGTAGCTAAACCATATCCTAATTCTTGCAATTTAGCCTTTGCAGCATCTGTTTGGGCACTATTCGACGCAGCCCCACCAGCCATATGGGCGATTAACTTATCCCGGCTATAATCCAGGTAATTATCCAGTTTAGTTTGCTGAATAGTTAGGTGTGCATTAGCCACTAGTTTTTCAGAAATTACCCAGTCTACATTTACACTTGCACCCAATTGCTTGGATTTTAACTCAAGATTAGTGTATTGAATATGAACCGAGTCAGGTCGTACATCAGGATCGGCACCAGCAGTAAGAATGGCCAAGGGGTTTTTAATGGCCAGATTAGCATAATCAGGCATCAAGGCACCAAAACCTTCAGATACATTATAGAATGCTTCAATATCAATCAACAAGCTCTTAGTAGGTCGTGTACGGAAACCGATCTCCACCATATCCATTGTTTTCAGGTCATGGTTTTTATCACCATCGAACTGCATCACACGTGGATAGGGGCGGTTCACAATGTTCCAGGTGTAATTAGAATAGGTATTTACCAGAAATGAAGATTGGTTGGAGCGTGAATAAACGGCACGAATCAAATTATTGTCATTGAGCTTATAGGATCCAATAAACTGCCATGAGGTATAGATATCATCCGGATGATTATACTTTTCGGCACGCAGGGCAGCCACCAAACGTAAGGCATCCATTGGTCGGTAATCAATACGTGCACTACCGGCCAGGATATTGATCGTTGATTCCTGATTCAGGTATCCCTTGCCAACAGCTGAGATATGCTCAGAATCATCATAAGCCATGGACTGGTAACTCACCCCGGGGCGGATACCTATTTTACCAAAGTTCCAATCATATTCTACTTGTGCATTAAACTGTTTATTGTCAAGCTCAAATCCTTCGTTACCCGTCATGTAATCAATGGTACCACCATTGTAGTTAGCCTGTAATGAAAAGTTTTTTACTTTGGCACGTAAATCAACATAGCCGGTTGAAGCTTGTTTGGTAGAGAATGGTGACGGCACATCGCCCATGCTGGATGTCAGAGCCTGGGAGTTTTGATAACCGGCCATCACGTTAATGGTGGTATGTTCATTGGGCATAAAGTCGAAGTAAGCGTTGAGTCCCATTCGTTCCTTCGACTGGTCAGGATCAGGAAAGGACGTATTTACATTGTATTCCTCTGCTCCAACCATATAGGGAGGCCATAATTGGTAATCTCCTTTCCACATTTGACCAATCTTCTCTTTAGGATACCAACCACTACCCAACATATCTTTCGGATTCGTAACCGGATCTTTACCTAAACGGTAGATGCCATTTCCATTCTCATCTTCCCCATTATAAATATACAGTTCTTCACGTTCGCGGTCGCGCACTTCGTAGTTTGCCGTTAAACCCACATTAAATTTATCGCTCACCTTTTTACGAAAAGCTACATCACCAACATATGTACTTAAAGAACCAGCTTGCAGGTTACCCGATAGCACAGGTGAATCATCAGTGATGGTTTGGGTGATGATATTGATCACACCCGCCAGGGCGTTAGGTCCATACAAGGCACTTGCAGGGCCACGTACTACTTCAATGCGATCAATATCTTCGAAGCTCACCGGCAATGTTTCCCATAGCGTGCCACCATGTGAGTAGTTAAATACCGGACGTCCATTGATCATCACTAAGGTATTCATATTCTCAGAGTACAACAACATGTTTTTAGCTGGCAGGTTGTCATTACCCCGGATGTGCACGTCGTAGTTACCATTGGTTTTTTCACGTACAATCAGTCCGGGTACCAAACGTAATGCCTCCTCAATACTGGTTGCTCCCGAAGAAATAATCTGGTCGTGCGATAGTACCGTCGTTGATAATGGTGAATCGAATAAGCTTTCTTCTGCTTTCGAGGCAGACGTTACATTTTTATTTAATAGTAATTCGTATAGTTCTTCCAATGACGATACCCCAACAATATCAATGGCGGCCATCAGGTCTTCCAGCGATAATGCACTGAGTTCTTCTGTAGTCATTGACAGGACCTTCTCCTTGGTTAAACCACTGGTGTTTCCACCTTCCTGAGCCAACAAAGAACTGCTCAGTAATAAGGAAAACAGTATAATTGTAATATATTTCATTCGTAACATTTTTTCGACTTTAATAGGTTTTCCTTACTGGACTGTAATACCCAGGCTAATTACTTTTTGTGTGACTTTCAGGTTATGACTTTCAAACACAGAAGGGCAGATTTCATACCGTAATTTACCGCCAACGGTTAAAAACGAAATAGCTGCCCCATGCTTACACAAACCTCCCTTATCGGCTACCAATAAAACCGGTTTGTTTTGCTGGGTATGGCTCAAAGAGTTCATTAATGAACTTTTGCTCGAACCTAAGAAAACAATGTGTGACTCGCCTACATCTTTGATGCTTCTTACCGAAACAATCTTAATGCTTTTGCGTCCTGACTTTTTCACTTTGGCAATTTTTTGAAGTTCAGTACTAATTTCGGCATCACCCAGTATCGTAATAACCAATTCATCGCCACTTGCAGAAGCGGGCCAATCGATGTTTTTGGTGAAATTGTACAGAAACAGTGCCTTGAAGGTGGCAGTTTGCCCCTCCATTTCACTAAATAATGAGCCTAAACAGAAGACACATAGTAACAAAAACGTTTTTTTCATTAGCTTAATTTATTATTTATGTTTTGTTGATTTAAATATTATCTGACAAGGTAAAGACCGCACAATTTAATCAGATTAGTAATACCAATTGTGTTATGAAATGAGCTTTATTGACGTTTCATTTATAAATCTCAATCATAAATATACCGGCATCATACCAAATACGTATAAGGCGGGTTTCAATATAATCTACTTCTAAAGTAAACACGAAAATAGGTTTATCTATTTAAAGCCCCAATTGATTATGATTAAATCATCGTATTACCTGATGAAAGAGCAAGGTGAATATTTTTATCTCAAAGGATTATTTTAGTTTTGACCAATATTTTAGATGAGAACAAGGAAATACCCCGCCAATGCTGTGCTCATTATTAAAGTGAGCAATTGTTGTATCTTAATAATTATCATTCACCCTCTTTACAAAACGCTAAAAAAAAGCGTAATTTACTTAAGCTAAATTGTTCACCTTAAAAGAACCAATGAATTACCGAACCCTCATAGTGCTCCTTTTTTGTGGTTCTCTATTGTTCAATGCGCCAGGCAGCCAGGCACAACAAGTCACTTTTAAGCATTACGGGGTTAATGACGGGATTTCTCAAAGTGAAATAAAATGTATCTACCAGGATACGGAAGGCTACCTCTGGTTGGCAACCCAGAATGGACTGAACAAGTTTGACGGCTATAGCTTTGAGAACTTCTTTTATGATCCAACGGATGAACAATCCATTTCGAACAACTGGATATTTGATGTGGTTGAAGATAGCCTGGGCCATTTGTGGACAGGTACAAAGGAAGGACTAAACCGGTACGACAAAAAAACAGGTGGATTTACGCGTATCCCTCACAAATTAAATAACGCCGTGGTGCCAGATGATTTTGTCTATGGTCTGATTGCTGATGAAACTTTTGTTTACATTAATATTCCTCCGGTGCTATCCAGGTACAATTATCGAACGGACAGTCTGGAAAGCTATATCAATACTCAACCATATGATGGTGCCCTTCACGACATCGGTTTCCCCATACTCAAAAGTAGTGAGGGCAAGGTTTGGTTAGGCTCAGCAGATGGCCTGAGTGTTTTCGATCCCGAAACGAAATCTTTTCTAAACTACCGTCATGAGGAAGATAATTTTCATTCCATCTCCAATAATCACATTACAGCACTTTATGAAGATTTGATTGGGAATATTCTGGTTGGAACGGAAAAGGGAATCAATTTTTATAATCCTCAGGTGGACGGCTTTATCCGTTTTCAGGATGAGGCAAATCCCACAAAGGCCTTAAGTAATAATTATATCCGTTCCATTCTGCAGGACAGCTATGGTGTGTATTGGATCGGAACTGGTGAAGGGGGACTCAATCGAATGGATTGGAGTTGGGATGATGGGAATTTTGAGTTAACGTTGTATAGAAGTGGCTCCAACTATGAGAATTTTATTGGCCACGACATTGTGTATTCGCTTTTTGAGGATCGCTCGCACAACCTCTGGATAGGTACGATTGCCGGCCTTGACCGGACAGATCTGAAACCAAAGAAGTTTCGGAATTATAAAAAGACGGATGATCTCCATTCGCTGGATCTGTTAGATAATATTATCGCATCGGTTTATATTGATGAGGATCAACGGCTCTGGGTTGGTAACTGGGGCAAGGGATTGAATATTTACCATCCAAAAACCAAAGAGATGGTGCACTACTCTTCGGAATTTGAAGGTGATCGGTACATTCCCAATAACCATGTACATGTTTTGTTCGAAGACAGTGAGTCACGGCTTTGGATGGGTACACGCAACGGAGTTAGTATCTACAACAAACAACAACAAAGTTTCATGCCTTTCGAGGGGCACTTTGGATTGGATAGTACCGGCTTTTTTGCCAATAACAGGGTGTATTGCATCTCTGAGATTTCCAATGGAGAGATTTGGATTGGAACAGGAAACGGTATTCTGGCCTTTAATCCAATTAAAAAAACAAGTTCCAATTACAGGACGGGAGCAGCTGAACCCTATGGTATTAGCAGTAATCTGGTTTATTCCATTCAGGAGGACAAAGATGGATATATCTGGATAGCGACCCTCGATGGTTTGGACCGTTACCATATGGGTGAACAGCAAATGGTTCATTTTACACATACCAAGGACCAAAAGAATACACTTTGCGATAATTTTACCATCTCCCTTTGTGAGGATCACAAAGGAGATATATGGATTGGTACCAGTACCGGGGTGAATCGCTTCAATAAAAAAGATTCTCTTTTCACTTACTTTTCTATAAAGGATGGCTTACCCAGCAACATCATCTATGATATTATTGAGGACAAGAATCGTAATCTCTGGTTTTCCACCGGTAGTGGCCTGGCCATGCTTAATACTACCACGCAAACTTTCAAATCTTATTCTATCAATGAAGGGTTGCAAGGGGGAGAATTCAATTTAAAAGCTGTTTACCAGGCCGATAATGGGGATGTGTATTTTGGAGGTATGGATGGTTTGATTTCCTTTCACCCCGATTCACTGGCAGAGAACTCTTTTGTGCCCCCGATCGTCATCACGTCGTTTGAGAAGGAGCGGGCCGGGCAAAAGCAAAAACTCAATGTGTATACCGACAAGCTGGAGCTTTCCTATAAGGATTACTCTTTTACTATTTCATATGCTGCCTTGGATTATACCAAGCCTTTCAAAAACCAATATGCCTACAAAATGGTAGGGCTCAGGGACGAGTGGGAGGAAGTTGGGAACCGTCATTTTGTACATTTTACCAATATGCCCAGTGGGCACTACACCTTCCTGGTAAAAGGGACAAATAACGATGGCCTCTGGAATGAAATGCCCACCCGGCTTGATATCCGGATTCTGCCCCCCTGGTGGCGTAGTAATTATGCCTATGGCGGCTATATCCTGTTGGGTTTTCTGATTGTGTTTGGGGTCATCCGGTTGAGGGAGCGCAACCTGATGAAAGAGAAACGAATGCTGGAAGCCGGTATCCGTGAACGGACCACCGAAATTGCCTTACAAAAAGAGCGGGTGGAGGAAAGCGAAGCCAAATTGAAATCGACCATCTCCTCGCTTAATGATTTGGTTTTTGTGCTCGATCGGGAAGGAGTATTCCGGGAATTCTACAATCCCGGAAATCTGGATCCCATCTATGAGAACCCTGATTTCTTCCTGCATAAGCATTATAAAGAAGTCGGTTTTCCACCAAGGGTGGAGGAGGAGTTGCAGAACGCCTTTGAGCAGCTTCAAGAGAGTGATCAGGTGCAGGAGTTTGATTATTGTGTGAATCACAAAGGTATGTGTTGGTTCAATGCTAAAATCAGTCCCCGTCGGAATGCACAGGGTGACCTTACCGGCATTACTATTGTGTCACGTCACATCACTGGACGGAAAGAAGCCGAAGAACAGATGCGCCGGCAAAAAGAGGAGTTGGATGAGTTGAATGCCACCAAGGATAAGTTTTTTTCCATATTGGCCCACGACTTGAAGAATCCTTTTGCAAGCCTCTACTCTCTGAGCCAGTTGGTGGACGAGAACTACGAAAATCTGGATGAGGAGGACAAGCTGATCGCTCTGAAACGTATCCACCAATCGGCCGGGTTGATATACAATTTGCTGGAAAATCTGCTGACCTGGTCTAAATCCCAAAGTGGGCGTATCGAGTACAGTCCTTCCCAATTCGATCTTTCAACTCTGATTCAGGAGAATATTAATTTGCATAGTATCCCGGCAGAGAAAAAAGGCATTCGGTTGACAAGTGTGCTGTGTGAGAATTGTACTGCATATGCCGACAGGCAGATGATTAGCACTGTGTTGCGCAACCTGGTGAACAATGCGGTCAAGTTTACTGAATCAGGAAAAGAAGTGGTGGTGAACATCAGTGAGATTGAGAAATTTCTGGAGGTAGAAGTGAAGGATCAGGGTGTGGGAATAGCTCCCGAGAACCTGGAGAAACTCTTTCGCATTGATGTGAAGTACAAAACCACTGGTACCTCCGGCGAAAAGGGCACCGGCCTGGGATTGATTCTGTGCCACGAATTTATCCAAAAGAACAACGGAGCCATCTGGTGCCAAAGTGAATTGGGTAAAGGGACAAGTTTCTTCTTTACGGTGCCTTGTGAGAAACGAATGGACTGATCAGCCGCATTCCACTTTTTTACTTTATGCGGTGTCGTACAGGCTGTTTGTTTTGATTTACGCGTCGCTCAATTATATCTAATATTGTATTCCTTTGTCCGATCCTTACGTTAATGCTGATTGTCTCATATTTATTATCTTTATTAATGAAACTAATTTGGTCATAGAAAATGTAATCCTTATGCATATGACCACGATAACGTGTGCTAAAAGACCAATAATTTAGCCTTACATCAATACTATTTTTGTCTGTTAATATTACTTCTTTGTTTGGGTGCCAAAATGCCAGGTACGTAACAATGATTCGATCAGAATATATAGTCAGTCTGCATGAGTACCGACTTATTGTAAAGAACCAGAAGGAAAATATTATTGAAGGATATATCAATGAATCAGGAAAGTCAATTTTAATAATAAAGAATGTATAGAAAATAATCGATACAATTATCCCTATATAAAATGCAATAGGTGCTTTGCTGGTATAAATTGGCTTGTTTTTCATTCGTTGATTATTTTCTTCAATACCCACTAATTTGTCAATAGGCTGATTACAATTTGAATCTACAATTGTCGAAGTGGTGTTAATCCCCTCCTAATAATTGTTACATAAACACCTTAAAGTTAAATTAAATATATTGTCATACAAACGCTCAACTTAAACAAAACATCAAGTGTATGAACGATGAAAATAAATGATGGTATTCTTCAAACACCTCTCTCTTTTAAAATCCACTCTTTCTGCCACCAAATGATGCTTTCTGCCACCAAATGATGCTTTCTTCCTCCAAATATCTTCATTGCTATAATGTAGTTGGTTAGGGTACGTCTCGAACAGGTTTGATTCTCCCTCACAACCTCCTACACATAAATACTGGCCTGTGTTTAGTCTTTGTACAAGTTAGCACAAAGACTATGTGCCGATAAGGACAGGTGCTATGTCCCCATAAGGACCGACGCCATGTCCTACTAAGGACCGACACCATGTCCTACTAAGGACAAAGACTATGTACAAATTATTACAACTTGCCCCTGTCTTGTGATGCTTTGGGAATGCGCCTTTTCAAGTCGTTAGTATACCTTGTTTTTAAACCGGATTAGGGCCAATAACAAATGGATTTAGACGCTGATCCCGATAGTAGTATCTTTAACATTTTCTCCCACCTGCTGGCAGGGGGAGGACATTGTTCCGTGAAACGGAATGTCTTGCTTGCAAGACAGAGGGGGTAAATATAATTGCTGTTTCAATTCTTTTTTGCCCCTTAAGTTAATGACTAGGGATAGTCATCAGGATGATTTTGAAGATTATAATGATGCTTCTATTTACTGATACTGAATATAAATAGGTTGCGGTTTGAGCTGCATTAGTTCGGTTGGTGTTAACAGTCGATGAGGTGGTTTTCTCAGGTCGTTTTTGTAGAATAGCTTAAATCCGGTAAACTGTACCGGTTCCCGATAGATGTAATCGGTGTAGGAACTGCGTTTAAGTGTCGGCCCACCCCAACCGTCCATGTGCATCACGATTTGCACTTCGGGGCGTAAGACAATATTCTTGTAGTTTCGAACCATGCCTTGTGTAAAGCGATGTACAATAAGTATTTTAGGACTCAGCTTATATTCCTTAACCAATTTGGCCAGGTATTCTGAGCAAAAGTTGATATCCCGGGCATTCATGGTTCCAATTTTACGGCCGGGTATATGACCTTCTTTCATCGAAAATTCAGGATCAATGGACAGGTGTACCTGTGGCATCTTTAGGTATTTGTTTAGTAATGGAACCTCATACCTCACATTACTATGCCCAACCTGTATGTCTAAAAAGATGATGGCATTTCCCATTTTGGCGATCGTCAGAACCGAGTCGATCTGATTGTCAGGCATCCGCAAGCAATACCTTCCGTCTCTCATCGAATCGCTCTGTGCCACTACCGCAATGTAATGAAGGGCAGGTTGTACGGGTGTTGTTGAATCGGTCTCTTGCCAGGCCCTGACTTCACTATTCAGTCGTTTCCACATTTCTTTTGGGGGATATTCACCTAAAATACCCATTCTTTTTGAGTAGAGATTTCCATAATAGGCAACAATTCTTTTAAATGGAAGAATCGCTCCTTTTACAGGAAATGGGTGGGTTTTTATGGGCCACAATCCCGTTGTATCGCCATTGGCGAGGGCCTTTAGTTTATTACAATACGCCAGAGTATCGATTGAAGTGACTCCCTTTTCTGCTTTGGTATAAATTTGGTGAGAGGTATTTGGAGATAGGTGATCAATACTAATATCTTTACCCGCAGCCACGTTGGAATTCATGGTGGAGTTATTTGTTTTTTGTTGTTGATCAGCGGGATTACAGCTAATCACAACGCCACCTGAAATTAGTATACAAATAAGAATGAAATACTTATTCATTTTACCTGGTTTTAATTAGTACGTGACTGGTGTCTCTTCCAATGGCACTAACCCCCTGGTCAGGGCATGTTATACCAATAGTATAACAAAATGATTGATAAAACATTTTGCTTATTACTAGTGGTAAATGCCGATACGCAATTAAAGAGCGATCTTTTATCGCTCATCCGATAGCTATCGGATTTGATTGGTAAACGGTATTGACCCTCGGGGCGCATAGCATTAAGTTACCGGTTTTATTTTTAAGGAGCACTATTTTTATTTCGGAACGGAAGAGAAATTTTAATGCCGTAGTGATGGTATAATACCCCTCTGCGAACTGCCTTATGCTTTTTATCTTAGCGAGCTTTCATATAACAAGCTTTTCCTATCAACGAATTAACGCGATTTTTTTGTCCACAGATTACACAGATTAACACGGATTTTATCACTGGATTCGAAGTAATAACAAGGCCGATGGTTATCTTTTGCGTTTTTAGAAACAACTTGTTGTTTTGCTCTGTGCTCTCTGTGGCTTCTTCGTGTAACTCTGTGTTACTTTTTCTTTTTAATCAATCCCTGCAGTAAGGGATTCTCATAGATGATTTTCTGATTCAGTTCAAAGTCGTATAACGTGAGTTCGCGTAATCGATAGAAGGCGACCCAGTAGGTCTCCAATGATTTGATGTAGTCGCGTTTGGCTTTTTCACGTTCCTGGAGGGAGATGTTTAAGTCAGTGATACTGATTTCACCATTTTGAAATTTCTTCAGGGCAATGAGATATCCGTTTCCGGCGACATTATCCGCCTCCAACGTGGTTTCCAACTGTGCTTTGAGTAATCTAAATTGTTCCACTTGTACAATGACTGAACGTTCAAAGTTAGCTCGATCCTTCTCCACATCAAACACCACCAGGTCGCGTTTACTCTCCGCCAGTTTCACACTGGAGGTGGATTTACCCCAGTCCAGAATGGGGATGGCCAATGATAAGCGCACCTGTTGCTGACGCTGTGGTTCGTCATACACGCCCCATAGTTCATCGGCACTGTTGGAGAGGCCGTAACTGCCACGTAATGTTGCCCCCAGACCATTGTTACGTTTGGCTTTGGTTAGATCGCGATCGGCCTCGATAAGGCGTCGTTCATATTGAGTGGTCTCTTTGCGGTTGGTTAAAGCCTCCTGTAAAGCGATTTGCGGATCCACCTCAAACAGTTTCATTTCCAAAGGCATTTCCAATTCGATGTCCACAAGTTGATCCAATCCCACATAGGACTTCAATTCGAAATCGGCATTTTTAAGATCCATGTTGGCTTGTGTCAAAGCTTTTCGGGCCGACAAGACCGATAGTTTAATGCGGGAGAAATCATTTTCGCTGATGGTACCCAGCTTCTTTTTCATCTCAGCTATTCTCAGGTTATCCAGACTGTTGGATAAGCTACTTTCTGCCAGTTTATAATTGGTTTGTACTTTGAGGTAGCGGAAAAAACGGAAAGTAGCACCACGGGAGATCTCTTCCAGCGATTCCACAAATTTTTTCTGCGCTTCATCGTAAATGAGGGGTTCCGTCTTCCTCGACCATTTCATCCAGTTATAGGAGAAGAGGGGTTGGGTGAACCCAATCACGAACGGATCACCGGAGAAACCGATTTCGTCATTGATCAGGTTTTGAATGCGAAAAAGGGAGGAGGAGGCATATATTTTTGTACCCGATTGGGGGATGCTTTGTGCCAGCGACAAATTGGCAAAAGTCTCCAGTTTTGACACTTGTCTGAATTTGACACTACCATCCTCCTGTGTGACAGGTATTGTTTTTTGCGTGTAGTTGGGCAGGTCGCCGTTGAGTGTTAACTGCGGCCGGAACTGGGACTGGAAATTCTTCCATCGCCAGAAGTTATTTTCATACCTGTTCTGAGCGTATTTAACCGATGAAGATTGATGGATGGCCAGATCCACTACATTTTGCAGGGATAATTGTATTTTACTTTTCCCGTTACCGGCAGCTGCTAAAGAGAGCATGGCAAAAGATATCAGCAAGTGCCAGCGTGTTAATCGTCTCCACATATCGTTCTCTCCTTTAGTTTTTTTCAATTTGAATGGATTCCTGGTGATTGAAATGCGAGGTATTGGAAATGATAATCTGTGACGTACTATCCAGTTCCGTTTTGATCTCCAGGTAATCATCAGTTATCAATCCAAATTTTACCTCCTGACGATAGGCTGAATCATCCCGTATGATGAACACATTTTGTTTTTTCTGTTTCCCAAAGGCCTCCCCATTGGGAATACGCCAGACATTTTTCCGGGAGCGTTCCACTATTTGAAGGCCTACTTTTTGGTTGGGTAGTAATTGCGGATGATTGCTTTGACTCAATCGGACATAGAAAGAAATGCGGCCCTCCTTTAAAGTCGGATTGATGGTTCCGATGCGGCCTTCCAGGCGCGTTTTTTCGAAGGCGACATATGCTTTACGACCTGTCACCAACAGGTTTTTATAATCATTATCAATGGTGGCCCGTACCTTAAAGCGAGTTAAATCCGACATGTTAACCAGTAATTTATCAGCGGCAATTTTCTCACCTTCTTTTCCCACAACAGAGAGGATAATCCCATTGGAGGGGGCTTTAACCTGCATGTGCTCCAGTAAATCCTGTTGGTCTAGTAATTCTTTCTGCTGCATTTCTATCTGTAGCAATAAACCTTTTTCGTCAGTATCGAGCTGAGCCAGGCGAATGGCATTTTTTTCAGTGATCAGTTCCAGATCTTTTTCGGCCAGAACCAGTTCTTGTTTTGTCTTTTCTATTTTGGCGGGAGAAACACCGCCTACTTCAAGCAGTTGCTTTTGGTCGGCCAACACTGATTTGATGGAGGCAATGCGTAATTTTTTGACTTCGGCATTATATGCCAGATCAATTTTAGCACTGCGGGCATTCAACCGGGTTTTCAGTAAGGTGTTTTCCTTCATTTGTAACTGATCGTTCAGATTTTCAATGCGGGCTTCCACCTGGCGGGTATCCAGCTGCACGATGACATCACCCTTCTCTACCTGTTGGCCGGGTTCTTTATGTATTTTTTTGATGATACTGGCAGCCGGACTAAGCAGGATAACTTCATTAGCCGGTTCTATTACGCCTTCGGTTAACACATAGGTCTCCACATTTCCCCGTTCAATCCTCGATGTCTCAAATTCTCCTTCACTGATGGTGGATTGCCTCTTTTGACATCCTGCTGTGGAAATCAATAAAAGGGTTGCCGATAAAATCAGGCCATGACGAATGGTTCGACGTGCACGTTTCATATTCTTTTATTCAAGTAAGTTAACTGGTTGCAAAAATATGGAACGAAGATAGTACCTATGGGGAAGAAATGGTCAAAAAGGTGTAAGATATCGTATTAATGGGTGGTATTGATCAAAGAGAAGTGTGGTTTGGGTTTAGATGACGTGTGACTTTGTGGACTGCCACGCGTGTTTTTGTGATCCATGGTTCGATTGCTTATCGAGCCGTGGTGTAAATATAGTAGGTGAGGGCTAATTAAAAGAGAATTTTTCTTTGAGATGCAAGAAAGCGGACAGTCAAAAATAGTACCTTTGGCGCACTAAAAAGGAAAGCAATGTCCGATCAGTTTAAGGTGTTTGTTAGCTTGTTGTTATCGATGGTCTGCTGGGCGTTTTCGTTCGTCTGGATCAAACAGGCGTTCACTTC
This sequence comes from Marinilabiliaceae bacterium, assembly GCA_016342595.1. Classification (GTDB taxonomy): domain Bacteria; phylum Bacteroidota; class Bacteroidia; order Bacteroidales; family Marinilabiliaceae; genus JAEINY01. The sequence goes on along the minus strand of JAEINY010000013.1, from coordinate 15,396 downwards.
GTTTGAGCCGATGACCATTGTCACCATGCGCTTGATGCTGAGCTCCGGCCTGATGTATGTTATCCTGAAGCTGATGAAGCGGCTTATCCCCATGCAAATGCAGGATTTGAAATGGTTTGTTTTGTTGGCTTTTTTTGAGCCCTTTCTGTATTTTATCGGGGAGAGTATCGGACTGAAGTATGTGCCATCCACCATGGGAGCTGTGATTGTATCGACTATCCCTTTATTCGCACCCATTGTGGATCGGGTGTTTTTTAAATCGCGCTTGAGTTGGTTTAACCTGGCCGGTATTACCGTGTCGTTTCTGGGGGTGTTGCTGATTATTTTTGAAGATGATTTTAGTTTGTCGGCGCCCATTCACGGTATACTGCTGGTATTTATGGCTGTTTTTGCGGCTATGGGGTATTCCGTGGTATTGAAGAAAATTCCGCTTCGTTACAATGCGGTGAGCATCATCACCTATCAGAATACCATTGGGATCTTCTTTTTTATGCCCCTGTTTATCGGCTTTGAGTGGAATCACTTTATCCATACAACCATTACCAAAGAGGCGGTTTGGGCCATCATTCAATTATCTACTTTCGCCTCTGCCTTGGCATTTATCTTTTTCACCTATGGCATGCGAAAAATTGGCATTACCAAAGCCAACGTATTTGTGAATATGATTCCTGTGTTTACGGCTATTTTTGCGTGGTGGATTTTGGGTGATGCATTAACCGTGAAAAAGATTGTTGGAATCGTTATTGTGATAGGCGGCGTATTTGTGTCGCAAATAAAATGGAAACGTCATGAAGTTTGATCTGGAAAAGCTGAAGCAAGAGGCACAAAATAAGAGTAAGGAAAACAAAGCTTTCCTGACCCGGTTGAGGAAGAAGAAACCCAGGGATCTGGATGATCAGACGCATCAGTTGCATCATGATGTATTTGAATATACCGATTGTCTGGCCTGCGCCAATTGCTGCAAATCGATTAGTCCCATTATTATCGATCGCGATATTGATCGGATGGCCCGGCACCTGAAAATGAAACCCTCTGCCTTCATTGATCAATACCTGGAGCTGGACGATGACGGTGATTATGTGTATCGCACATCACCTTGTCCGTTTTTGATGCCCGATAATTATTGCATGATTTATGAAGTGCGTCCAAGGGCTTGCCGGGAGTATCCACATACCGACCGGAAGCGCTTTTTTCAAATCACCAACCTGACCTATCGAAACACGTTTGTCTGTCCGGCCGTATTGGATGTAGTGGAGAAATTGAAGTCAATTTATGACAAATAGATGCATAAGATTGGCTCTTTTACACTAAAAAGGTAAATTCGACGTTTTAAAATTCAATGATTAAGATATTTCAGAGCATATTAGCAATTGTAGTTTTGGTTTTTTCAGCCGGACAAACTCCTGTCTCGGCTCAACGGGCTGGTGAGTATGTTTTTGATTTTTTGAATCTGACCAATTCGGCCAGAGTGGGTGCTTTAGGAGGAAATCAGGTGGGAATGGATGTGAATGATCTGAATTTTGTGTTCCATAATCCCGCTGCGCTGAATCCTAATCTCAGTCATCAGGCTACTTTTAATTTTGTGCCCTATGTGAGTGATATCCGATATGGTTATGCCGGGTATGCACATCATTTTAATCAGGTGGGAACTTTTAGCCTCGGCATTCACAACATTAATTACGGGTCATTTGACCGGGCCGATGAACAGGGTAATATCACCGGTACCTTTTCGGCTGCTGAATATGCCATTCACTTAGCTTACTCAAAAACGTTATCACCTAAATTAACGGCAGGGGTGGCAGTGAAACCGATTATATCAAACTTCGAGAACTATAACTCAACAGGATTGACAGCTGACATTGGTTTAATGTACAAATCAGCTGACAGTCTTTTTACTGCCGGTATTACATTGAAGAATTTTGGGTCTCAGCTGAAATCCTATTATGATGAAACGGAGCCTGTGCCAACCGATTTGCAAATTGGAATCTGCAAAAAATTAAGGCATGCACCCTTTCGATTCTCTATCACAGCTCAACATTTGTTTGATTGGGATACCAAATACGAGGTGAAAGATGGGAATGATGAGGTGGTTGATGATGCCGGAAACGATGCCAATGGTTTCGATCAACTAATGCGTCACATGGTTTTGGGGGTGGAGTTTCTGCCGGCTAAAAATTTCCATGTGGGATTTGGGTATAACCACCGCCGCCGGCAAGAGTTGGGTATTGAGTCTAAAATGTCCACAACCGGATTTTCCTGGGGTTTTGGATTCCGGGTGTATAAATTTCATTTTGCATATGGATCAGCGCGCTATCACTTAGCTGGTTCCTCTAATCATTTTAGTATCTCTACTAATTTGTCTTCCTTTTGATAAGTTGGTCCATTATTAATTAATTATTCTCTTAAATTAAGGGGGGAATTATTAGAATGTTTATTCAGCTGATGAGTGGATGTGTATTGTTCACTAATACAAAGATAACGACCTATAGGAATTTCCGGTGACAACCACGCATTCGATGCCTGTTCTCTATCTAATGAGAGTCTGTATTTTAAGCACTCCCCTATATAATCTTGCATAAGAACAAAATTACAAGTGTATAGAATTGGTAAGGTTGTTAACCGGATAATGTAAGATATTAGTGTAAATTTGGCGCCTCAACATCAATAGTATTTATAATTATGGATATGAAACGCAATTTACTTTTGTTACTGATGTCAGCTTTTGTCCTATTCTTTACCAGTTGTAGTAAAGATGAGGACGGTGCTGATGTGGCCGACCTGAAGAAACAGGTGGAAGAGTTGAAAGCTCTGTTAGATACGCAAACAACCATTACCGATGTCTCTTTTGATGGAGCAGAGATGGTATTAACTTTCTCAAATGGTGCCGTGGTGAAGACCGAAGCCCCAACCACTGTAATACCCTATATTGGCGATAATGGCAATTGGTGGGTGAATGGAAAAGATTTGGACGTGAAAGCGGAAGCTGAGATGCCTTCTATAGGCGATAATGGAAATTGGTGATACCGATACCGGCGTGAAAGCACAAGGTGCCAATGGGCAAGATGGAACCAATGGAAAAGACGGTGTAGATGGAACAGATGGAACTAATGGAAAAGACGGAGTTGATGGAACAGATGGGACTGGAATTGCCACTGTGGAATACGACGCCAATACAGCCATTCTAACCATTATATTGACAGATGGGACTAAATTTGAATATGTGCTGTTCAATGAGGATGGTCTGCAAGGCAATAAAATTGGGGATTTAAACGGGAAGTATCTGTTAAAGGGTATTACGAATGGTGATATGCCTTTCGCTGATTTTGTTTATAATCAGCTCAATCAATTAACCGATATTACCTATTACACAAATGTACTTAATGCAGCGGTGAAGAATTATTCTTTACACCGTACATTTAATGATGATAATAAATTGGAGAGTCAAGCCATAACGGAATATGCTACGATTGAGAAGGCTGTGCCAACGGAAGAGTTCTGTCCAAATGGATCTATAGATGGTATTGATGTTGCATATAAAGAGGCTTTTATGATCTTATATCCTAGTGGGAATTCAGGATATACAGCAGACGAAGCAGAGGAGTTTTTCTCAAAATGTCGAAATACTGGCATTAATTCATTAATAAAAGATCATTACTTATACCAAATTGAATATGGAAATGTAATGAAGTATTTAATAAAACAAGATAATACAAAGACTAAAGGTATCATTACCTACAAAGGTCAAAAGTATGCTTGCACGTCTTATTATTCAGAGTGGGATAATGAGTGGGCTTCTTTAATGGGTAAGGAAGGTGTGCTTGCAGATGATATTTCGATTGGATCAAATGGATCAATTGTTTTAAATGGTCAAGAAACTTGTTACGAATGTTATGGTATTTATCATCCGGTAGTTGAATATGGTACTCAACAAGAGGATGAACTTAAAGGGAATCATCTTAAGGATTTTATAGCTGTTAAAAGTAATGAAGTTGAAAATCCAGAGGGAATAACAGGCAATTATAAATTCCTATTTCGCGAGTATGATGTTTACAAGCCAGGTGATGAAATTCAACGAGCTACTTTTGCATATAGCTATGATGGTGCTGATCAAACGGGGCGATTTGATGGTCAGGATGTGTATACCATTAAGGTAAATGATGATAAAATTGATAAAGTCATATGTTACAATAATGAGAAAACCATTGAGCTGTTAAAACTGAACTATACCAATTCAAAATTAACATCTATTAGTTCGCCATATTATAAAGTGGATAATGTGGTTAAAGTGATCTACGATGCCAAAGGTAATCCTACTGAATATTTGGTGAACTCTAAAGATTTAGCTGGTAAAGGAATGGATGAAGAATTGGCCGCGTTGGGCTTAGCTTATATGTCAGTAGTATATGATGAGGATCTGGGGCGTGTAGTGGAGAGGTATACCTTCCCGGATAAGCATACGCCATTGCTTAAGGTGAAGTATGACTATGCCATGAAGAATTTCATGAATCATTCTGTTACAGCAGGGAATCCATTGTTTACGGTATTTAATCAGCAGAATGCATTTCAGGAGTTAAGCTGGGCTGGTCATGGGAGCTGTTTCATAGCCAAGTATCTGGATTTCAATGAGGGCGGTTATCCAACCAAATTTAAAGGTTACTTACAAATTTCGCCCTTTGAGGATGAGCTGGGAGAGCTTCCTGTTAACGGAGCCATTGCAACAACTTATAAGTTAAGTTATCAAAAAATAGAAGAGTAATAACTCAATACTTTTCCTATCTTCAATGCCTCAATTCGATTGGGGCATTGTTTTTTTAATCAGTTACGTGAGATTCTCCTTTCTTCCATATTTTATTACGCTTACAATAGGGTGGCTACTTTGCTCTGTAAATAGCTATGCGCAAGTACAAGGCATTGTGCGAAATCAAAAAGGTGATCCTATTGTAGCAGTGCAGATTAGTAAAGTAAACAGTTCAGAAGGTACCATTTCTGATGGTAGTGGTGCGTTTTCTATACAAGCTGAAGCCGGTGATATCATTGAGTTTAAACACCTCAATTACGAAACCTTTATATTAACGGTTGATGATTTAACAGCTAAAAGTATTGTCTTGTCTGATCGCATCAATGCCATTGATGAGGTGCTGATCAATGCGTTTCATACGGGAGATGTACAAATGGTGAATGCTAAATCCATTGAACGCATTCCTGCTTTATTGGGTGAAAAAGATGTGTTGAAATACATGGCTACCTTGCCGGGTGTGATATCCATTAGTGCCCTGGATGCCGGTATTTATGTACGTGGAGGAAACAGTTCTCATAATGCTTACCTGGTGAATTCTATCTCGGTAGCCGATCCCCAGCACATCACCGGTGTACTCTCCACATTTGATCCTTATGTATTGGACCATTCCATCATTTATAAAAGTGGTTATCCGGCTCAATACAACGGTTATCTATCTTCTTATATTAATATGCAGCCTACCCGGCAAAGCATATATCACTATTCAGGTGAAGCTACCGTGGGACTTATCTCCTCATCATTGAAAGCAAAAATGAAAACGGGTGAGAATAATCCAGCGGTATTCGCCTTATCCATGCGTAAATCTTACCTTCAATTTTTGGCAGAGGCCTACAATGGAAAGGAAGATTATGACGAAGTACCGGCCTATGCCTTCACAGATATTACTTTTTCTGCTGACGCGTCAATTAATGATAAATGGAGGTTGTCAGCTTTGGCAATGGCTACCTTTGATAAGCTGCCTTTAGAAATTGGCGCTACGACTCGCCATGACTTAAAATGGGGCTCTCAATCGGGTGTGGTCGCGCTGATGGGGGATTTGAATCCGCGACAAAAAATTCAATTTAGACTGGGTGCGAATCACTATTATTCAGATGCTAATTCTGCCTCTCGCGTTAATTTTAGTAACCGGTCTGATGTGGGTACTTTTTCTTTATCCACGCGATACATTCATCAATTGTCAGATAGACTACAATTATCCCTGGGTGTTAAAAATGAAATGACAGGGTACGATTATTCTCAAGAGAAGGAGGACCAAGTGGAAAGTAAGTATCATTCCAACTTACATCGGAATTTGACCGCAGTTCATGCAAACCTGGATATTCGGTTGACATCCCATTTTTCTTTATCAACGGGTATGAATGGGGTATTGTTCACTGGCAGTGGTCAATACTTTGGAGTAGCACCTCGGGTGAAGTTCATGTATCAAAAAGATAAAACCGGGGTATGGGTCGATTATGCAAGGACGCATCAGTTTGATGAGACCTTAACGGTGTTCACCATAAAAAGCCCGGTTGATTTAAAAATACCCATTGGTAAGAATCAAAAACCGGCCCTGAGCGATCAATATTCGGTGGGGATGAGCCTTCAACGACATACACATTTCACATTTAATACCAGCTGTTTCTATAAACACTTGTCCAATATCAAGGATTTCGAAGCTGGGGACCGAACTGATCTGGCTGTTGTTTCCAATAGTATGATTGCCGGGGATGGTTCAGTAGTAGGATGGGAATTAGATGGCATCTATAATTCGGTTCAATTGTATTTACGATTAAATTATACACTCTCTGAAGCAAGGCATCAGTTTGATCAGTTCAATAACGGGCAATCGATTCATCCCCCCTACGATATCCGTCATAACATCATGCTGAACGCCTCTTTTAAACTGACGCCGTCGTGGCTAGTGAATGCCATGTGGACATATTCCTCAGGAGTGACAACAACTTTACCTATTGGCGTGGCTGTGAGCAAGGACATAACAACGAAAGTGGCTGGGATGCAATTTGTACCGGTGTATAAAGAGCGTTATAATTATCAATTGCCAGCCACACATCGGATGGATGTAAGTATGGATTACATCAAGTCCATAGTAGATGATCAAATAAAATTTACAATGGGTGTTTTCAATGTGTACAATCAAGCCAATCCTAGTTTTGTGTACATTGAGGCGGTGAATAAAGATGATTATTTTGTCCGGTTTGTGCCCAAGTCAAAAGTGCTATTGCCATTTATGCCTTATTTTTCACTGACATATATCTTCAATAAAAAATGACTTTATGAATAAGATGTATCTCGTTTTCATTGGTTTGTTTTTACTGATTTCAGCTTGCGTCAGTGATCAGGAACTGGATTTCTCTACCCTGAAAGGTGATCCGGGATATTTTGTGGAATGTTACCTGAAACCTGGAGATATCTATAAATTATCAGCCACAAAAATACAACCTATCCATGAAGATTATATCCTTGATTATTCCCTTGAATTTTTGGTGACGGTCGATACGATCAATTTGGTTCAAGGCCTTTACAAAGAAGCCAACTCAGGTTATATCTTTAATTATGGACATCCCTTTCGTTTTGCCCCTTTGCTGCAAAAAACAGTTTCTTTACGGGTGATATCGCCTGAAAATGACACCATCACATCTACAACAACAATTCCAGAAGATGTTACCATTGAAGATGCACAACTGAAAGATAAGAACTTGTCATTTTCATTTAATACCTCTCCTGATGGCAGGCATAATTATTACATCACCAGTATAGCAATGTATTTGCAAGATACCATCGATACCGAAAGTGTGTTTCTGGATTATGGACATATTCATTCTGTTCAAACCGAGGAATTTGAATTCGAATTGAAAGCTGATGATTATAATCAGGTTGAAATTAATTTGAAGCGCGTGACCCGGGAGAATTTTGATTATCAGATATCGCTGTGGAATGCCAATAAAGCCAACAATGATAATCTGACTTTTCCATCTCCATTGGAAGGAAACCTAAGCAATGCCATGGGGATTTTCACATGTTATACTGAAGACACTAGAGTTTTACATGGAAAGCGATAGTTTTTTCTAAATTTGTAGATCTGAATCAAGGATATTATGCAGAAAAAACTCATCATTGCCATTGACGGGCATTCATCGTGTGGAAAAAGTACAGTGGCTAAAGATCTGGCCAAGGAATTAGGATATGTTTACATTGATACGGGTGCTATGTATCGGAGTGTGACGCTGTTTGCCATGCGGAATGGTTTCATTGCAGACGGAACTATTGATGAAAAACAATTGAGTGCGCATTTGAATGCCATCAAGATCACTTTTAAGTATCAACCAGAGGAAAAGAAGAACGAAACATTTCTGAATGGCGAAAGCGTGGAAGATGCCATTCGTGGACTGGAAGTGAGTCAGAATGTGAGTGCAGTGAGTGCCTTGGGCTTTGTGCGTCGCCGTTTGGTGGAGTTGCAGCAGGAGATGGGCATCGAAGGTGGTATTGTGATGGATGGCCGTGATATTGGCACGGTGGTATTTCCTAAGGCTGAATTGAAACTGTTCATGACAGCATCTCCTGAGATAAGGGCGCAACGCCGATATGATGAGCTAATAGCCAAAGGTGAGCCTGTGAATTTCCAGGAGATTCTCGAAAATGTGAAATATCGCGATCATCAGGATAGCACGCGTAAAGAAAGTCCTTTAATGCAGGCCGATGATGCCGTAGTATTGGATAACAGTCATTTGAACAAGGAGGAGCAGTTGCTCTGGATCATGAAAAAAATGGACGAAAGAGGTTTGAGTAAGCAGTAAAGCAAGCAAACGATGGCGATTATAAAAGTTGAGGTCGATAAACATTCTGGCTTTTGTTTTGGTGTGGTGAAAGCTGTGGAGGCAGCTGAGTCATTGTTAAAACAAGGACAGAAAGTGTGGTGTGTCGGGGATATTGTACACAATGAGGCGGAAGCCAATCGGTTGATGCAGTTGGGGATGTCCACCATTCAACAGTCAGATTTTGATCAAATCAAATCAGGGACGGTACTTTTTCGGGCGCATGGTGAACCACCTGCTTCTTATCAGTCAGCTCAACAATTTGGATTGACATTAAAAGATGCTACTTGTCCCGTTGTGCTAAAATTACAAAAGCGAGTTAAGCAAGCTTATCTGCAGCAGAAAGCTCAAAACGGGCAGATCATTATTTATGGAAAGAAAGGTCACGCCGAAGTGATTGGCCTGATCGGTCAAACCAACAATGAAGCAATTGTAGTAGAGACAAAGGCTGACATGGATAAAATAGATTTTTCCCGTCCAGTTGAAGTCTTTTCGCAAACCACCAAAAGCCCTGAAGGACTGCAGCAGATAGTCGCTTTGATGCAGGAAAGGACGCATAATGGTATTGAGATCATTTCGCACGATACGGTGTGTCGTCAGGTATCGGGACGAGTACCCCGGCTTCAAAGATTCGCTGAGCAATACGATGCCGTTGTTTTTGTGGGTGGCACCAAAAGTAGCAATGCCCGTATGTTATTTCAGGCTTGCCAGGATGTAAATGCGTTGAGCTATTTTATTTCTGAGCCGGATGATCTGCAAGTCGATTGGTTCACCGATGGGGTTGGCTCCGTGGGTGTATGTGGGGCCACATCGACGCCGGAATGGCTCATGGAACAAGTGGCTGAAAAGATCAGAAGAATAACAGGCATTCATTCAGCGTCTGACTAACAACGTTTTTTTATTCAGCCGCTGAATAGAGTGCAAACATTAGTATGGTTAAAGACCATCGGCGAACTATTTATAACGATTTGTTGTAGTTGCTAAATCACCATTATACAATATCATGTCAAAAATAAAAAAGATTGCAGTTTTAACATCAGGAGGCGATGCCCCGGGAATGAATGCCGCCACTCGTGCAGTGGTGCGCGGTGCCATTTATAACAATTTGGAAGTGATGGGCATTGTGAAAGGTTATTACGGGATGATTCACGATGAGTTTATTCCCATGGAGTCCTCTTCGGTGAGTAATATTCTTCAAAACGGGGGTACCATGCTTAAATCTGCACGTAGTGAAGAGTTCCGTACCTCAGAAGGTCGCCGGCAGGCCTATGAAAATATGAAAAAACATGGTATTGATGGATTGGTAGTAATCGGTGGTGATGGTACGTTTAACGGGGCACGCATCTTTAGTCAGGAATTTGATATACCCATTATTGGAGTGCCAGGAACCATTGATAATGATCTGTTTGGGACAGATTCTACCATTGGCTATGATACCGCTTTAAATACAGTGGTAGAGGCTGTAGATAAAATCCGCGATACAGCCACTGCGCATAGCCGCCTCTTTTTTATTGAAGTGATGGGACGTGATGCCGGTTTCCTGGCATTGCGTAGTGGTGTGGCATCGGGAGCAGAAGCTGTTTTAGTTCCCGAAGTGGACACTGACTTTACCAAACTGAAGTCATTTCTGGAGAATCAATATAAAAAAGAAAAAACCAGCAGTATTGTTTTAGTAGCGGAAGGCGAAAAGATGGGCAGTACGATTGATATTGCTGATCGGGTGAGCCAGGAGCATCCGGAGTATGATGTACGCGTGACTATTTTAGGTCACCTGCAGCGAGGAGGCTCTCCTACGGTTTACGATCGTGTTTTAGCCAGTCAGTTGGGAGTAGCAGCCGTAGATGCACTGCTTGACGATCAGAAAAGTATTATGGTGGGACTGGTTAATAGAGAGGTGGTTCATGTACCCTTTAACCAGGCACTGAAGAATAAGAAAGCACTTAATTCAGGGTTGTTGAGATTGATGGATGTGTTGTCGATATAAGTAAGTGCGAAGAGGATAGCACGGAGTCTGAATAACAAAGCCTAACCTTAAAACAATCAAACATGAAAATATTAGCAATTAACGGTAGTCCACGTCGGGGAGGTAATACTGAGCTGCTTATTAAGGAAGTTTTTAAAACCCTGGAAGCCCATGGTATTGAAACAGAACTCTACCAATTGGGCGGAAAGCAAGTGCATGGATGTACAGCTTGCGGAAAATGCCGTGAGTTGGGCGATGGAAAATGTCATATTAAAAACCCGGTATTGCAGGAATGCATTGATAAAATGCGTGATGCGGATGGCATCATTCTGGGATCACCGGTTTACTTTTCCGACCTAACTCCTGAGATGAAAGCACTGATGGATGTGAGTGGTTATGTATTGCGCGGATGCGGCAATCCCCTTCGCCGAAAAGTAGGGGCTTCTGTTGTGGCTGTGCGCCGGGCTGGTGGAATGCCAACCTTTGATAGCATGAACCGTTTCTTTTTGATCAATGAGATGATCATTCCCGGCTCATCCTATTGGAACATTGGGATAGGCAAAGCCAAGGGAGATGTGTTGAATGATGAAGAAGGATTAAAAACCATGCAAACCTTGGGTGAGAACATGGCTTGGTTGCTAAAAACGATTCACAAATAGATCTGAACAATCCATGTAGACAAACGTTCTTATGATGATTACTTTAGACAAGCACTATGGGATGTAAAATGGGAAAAATAGATCAAGGAATCCGTTTACTGGCAGCGATAACTATCGGAATATTGTATTTCACTGGCTTCCTGATTGGTGCTTATGCTGAACCTCTATTGTTTCTCGCTTTTTATCTTGGATTCACAGCCTTTCGACGGTGTTGTCCATTGTACAACTTATTGGGACGGCGGAACTGTTCCGTTGGTGTGGATGAATCGGAAAAGGTAGTGGAGACTTCAATGTATGAACCGAAGGATAAAATATGAAATCAGTTTCAATGACCATTATTAATCTAATATAATATTGTCATGAGAAAAAACATTGGCCCCTGGGACAAAGCGATTCGTCTGATTGTTGGATTGTGCATTGGTATTGCTGGTTATTACTATCAATCGTGGTGGGGATTATTGGGTGTAATACCCATTTTAACAGCCGTCATTAATTTTTGCCCGCTTTATGCACCGTTTGGAATCACTACCTGTCGACGCAGTTAAAAAATAGATTAATAAACAGTTGAAAACCTTCCGGACCTTTATGACCAGAAGGTTTTTTTCTTACATGACCACCATTGACAATAGTTGGTGAATCGGCGTAACTTTAGACTGGAAGAATAAAGGAATTGTATAGGAAGCAGTCTTTAGTTGTATTGATTTTGATTCGAGTTGAATAATCATCATTATGGGGAGGAAGTGTCATGAACAAAGAAGAGGTGATCAATTTTGCCAATCAACATCCGGTTTGTTTTTTATCCACCGATGAGGATAATAAGCCACATGTTCGAGCTATGATGTTGTGGTATGCGGATGAGTCTGGGTTTTATTTCGAAACCTTGGCCCCTAAGGAAATCAGCAATCAATTGCATCACAACCCCAATGTGGAAGTTTGTTTTTACAATAATCCGAAAAATGTCATGGAGGCTTGTGAGTTGCGCGTAGCAGGTCAGGCCGAATTTATTCATGATCAGGCAATCATCGACAAAGCTTATGAAGGCCATAAGTACCTGGATGATTTAGCCGGACTATCACTCAAGCCACATCTTGAAGTTTTTAGAATAGCCCATGGAGATGCGCATTTCTGGAATTTAAAAAGTGATGTGTTGCGAGAGAAGATTTTAGATCGGATGCATTTTTAAAGAAATGATTTCTGAGAGGCCAATATGATTTAATTAACATGCTCCAATACATGATTTGTATTGGAGTTTTTAGGCTCTGGTTCCTCCCAATTCCACTGGTATTCCCACTAATTCGCCCAATTTTTGAGCCTCGTTTCTGGCGGCTTCCATGGTGTCACATCGCTTAATGAAAACATGCTCATGAGCAAATTTGCCCTGAAAGATGATATGCACATCGTTTTTCTTAATTTTTATGGAATGATCAGTTCCGTTGAGTGGATGGGTGACTAGTCGGATGCACTCCATTTCACTGACGGGACGCCAGCCACCGCGTGAAAAGAGCCCAAAATATTTGTGATAGACCTTAAATAGCTTGTTGTCTGTATCGATCATGGTACCCCGTGTGGTAAAGCCGATGAACAGACCAGTCAGTGCTACTGCAATACCAAGAATAGTCATAGAGATCAGGCCCACAATAGAAAGAATGTAACCTGAAAAAGCGGCTATCTGACCATATATTTTCCCTCTGGTGTTAACGATGATCATGATTGTTCGTTTGTTTATTAAATATAGTGGAAACTTAGACTGAGAACAAGGTATTAGCGTATGAATTTTATGAATTAGAGGATACTTTTGTTGACGCAGACATTATTGAAAAAAAAAACGGGTGACTTTTCTGAGCCACCCGAGATAATTCGTTTTTTCAATTGAGACTTTAATTGATTTTTTGTCGCAGTGGTCGTAATAAAAAGATATACGCCCACACATAGCAAAGTAATGCCAATGTTAAACCGCTGGCAAATCCGAAATTGAAAACCGGAATTAATACCAATGTACTACCAATAACCGAAGCGGCACCGTTAATGGCAAATCCCCAATCAATGAGTTCACCTGCCTTCTCACTTCCTTTGACAAACGGCATTCCCATGAAGAATCCCAATGGAGCAATTAGTAAGGTCGTGATGAAGATGCGGGCAGCGAGTCCCATGCCTCCAAGTGCAGTAGTGAGGTAAGGAAAGGCGAAAATGTCTAATAAAATCCAGCCGGCAATAAAAAGAAAAGGCCAATGATTTTTAAACCGGCGACTCATCCTGCTGCCAATTCCCGAACTGGCTAATAAGACAAACAGAATGGTCATAAAGGTATATGATGAAGAACCAATGAATAGGGTGTATTTTTGAATCAGTACCACTTCAATAGCCATAAAACCAATGCCAATCATAAAGAAGTAAAACCAACCCGCAGGTTTCAATTTAGGACCTTTCTTCAGGTAAGGTAATAAGTTGAGTGGGATAATCAGAAAAATTACGATGCCCAGAATAATCAGTATGATCACTTTTGATAAGGGGAATCCCTGGAACTCATAAGGTAGCAGGCGCTTTTTAACTTTTTCCAGATCAAAATTCTTCATTAATCCCAACTGGGCTGTAAAAGGTTGATCATCGTAACAAGGTGCCAGGTTGGTGGGCGATTGAGCTTGCTGACTTTCCCAGCCATTGAGCACAATCTGGTTAATCTGGTTGTTTTTAAGGGAGTCGGCAGCCGGATAGAGAAGTCTGAAGAAGGAATAGTTTTCAGCCGATGTTTTATAAATACCTTCCTGGATAGTGGAAGAGGCTAGTGGTTGCTTACTCATCAGGATTAAGTGGCGACGCATAGTTGGCAAATGGTAAACAGCCAGGTGTTTGGCCGGTTCCTTCACACCTTCGCGCCGAAGGGCTTCCAAAACTTCCGATACCATACGCGGTACGTAGAACTGGTGTTCCATCAGCAGGTATCCTTTGTTGGATAGGGCCTGGAAATAATCCTGAAAGGCCTCCGTGGTAAACAGGTAATTCTCGGCCAGGGCAAATGAACCCGATGCCAGTGCTGCAAACGTATTGGAACTTAATGAGTAGATGACGTCAAAATGATTATCGTAACGACGCACATAGGAGCGGGCATCTTCAGTGACCACCTGTACCCGTTCATCGTTGTAGATATCACCACTGAATTCTTTCAGAAAGCCATCGGTCATCATATCATTAATATGTGGGTTGACTTCCACGGCATGAACCTCGGTAGCACCGTCCTGAAGAGCTTGTAACACATCACCACCACCACCGGCACCCAAAGACAGGAAGCGACAGGAGTCAAATTGTTGAGTTAGGTTGGTGGCCGGAATGGAAAACTGAAAACGTAATGAATCCGGTCGATCCCAATTACCATCAAATTTAAATACAGGGCTATTGGCGGCATCATCAATGTTCAATCCCCAATAATCATCGCTGAACTGATAGACTTTTAGCCTTGCCATAGCATCCCAATGGGTATAAATAACTTCGGCACGTTCTTTTTTGGGGCGGGTTAATAACTGAGCACTATAGGGGAGACCGGCCAGACACGCGATAAACAGGATGACTGGTGTGATTTTCCACCAACGAGGGATGAGGATAAAAGCAGGAATCAAAACAGGCAGGCTAATAAGGATGGCGGCTTTATCAGTTCCAATGCTATTCATCAGTAGAACAGATGCAATCACACCCAAGGCTGCTCCAATGAGGTCAGACATGTAGAGGCGGGGCATGTTGGCATGTTCTTTTCTGAAAATACTGCTGAGTACAATACCACCGGTAAAGAAGGAAGAGCCCAGGATGAGGATGGTGGCCACTAATTTCAGAAGCATCCAATGGTTGTTGATTAACTGGGTGAAATCAAGTTGTAAGTGTAGCACGGCTGGTGGTCCGGCTAACATCAAAAAGGCGGTGATAGCTAACAAACCACCATAGTTATTTATGGCCGTTAGTTTCTTACTCATGCGTAGTGATAAAGCGCCAAGGCCTAATCCCAGGATGCTCACACTGAGTATTAAAAAGGCAAATGTGTAAAAGTATTCGGCAGAAAAAATCCTGGACCAGATGATTTCCATCGAAATCAGGGCCAGGGATAACAGGAACACAATAAGTGTTTTACTCATAGCTTTCATAGATGACTGGATTTAGTTTAAAATCGTCCTATTT
>JAEINY010000419.1 GCA_016342595.1 Marinilabiliaceae bacterium | reverse complement strand
ATTGATGTAGGTGTATATACAGAAGATGAATCTGGTAAAGAAAAACTAATTTACCTGGAAAAACACAAAATTTCAGATGGGAAAAACTCCATAAAAATAATCGTCGATAAAAAACCTATAAAAGCCGGAATCGATCCTCTTTACAAGCTAATAGACCGGAATCCCAATGACAACGTTAAATCAGCTGAAGAAGCTTGATCATAACCATTTATTATAAAGAAGCCCTGCCTCTTGAGTGAGACAGGGCTTTTCTTTTTCATCCCCTACTCATCAAAAAAAAGACAATACAAAAAACATAAAAACCGGCGTCACATCACCACTACATACAAGACTAAACACAAAACCGTTAGCTATAATTTAAGCCGATAAAAATTAATAATCAAGGTGTTTTTGTAGTAACCATTCGTCAAAATGAGCGTAACACCAAAATTGAAAGCATCAAAAGGGGTAAGATGCAACTAGTAATACTAACAGAAAATAATTGATTATGAAGAATTTGAGATGGATGATGGCAATGACAGTCGCCGGTATGTTTTTGTTTAGTGCATGCAGTAGTGATGATGACAATTCAAGTGAGGAACCGAAAGAAGATGTATTCAGCGAATTGACTCCTGAAGAACACAAAGTAAAACTGGAAGATGAAGGAATAAAATTTGTTGACAACATGAGTGCCGCTGCAAACCTGAAGGCATTTGATGTCATAGATACGTTTTTCGGTCTGACAAACCCATTTGAGGGCGACGATAATGCGATAGCAATGGTATTGCATGAAGTGGAGTCCCTTAAAAACGGACCAAAATCAATTGATTTGAAAACACTCGTAGAAGAGGAGCCAAATTTCTCACTATCTGGTGCCTTTGCGGAACAAGCCGGTATCTATACCTGGGATGCAGCACTCAATGATTGGACAAAGGAAGCCGCTGATGATCAAATAACAATTAAATTCACTACTGAAGGTGAAAAAGCTGCAATTATCAGTCTTTCCAATTTTGACTACCAGTTGACTACCAATCCAGATCTTCAGGGAATGGAATTACCGAAATCAGTTGAATTAAGCCTTACACTCGAAGGTACTCAACTAATCGGATTTTCTTTCGAAGGTCAATACTACGATAATGATACACCTAAGTTCTTACAAGAGATATTCACTTTGGAAGGCTTTAATTTAACCGCTACACTGGACCTGACAGATAAAACTGTTTTTGATGCCAGCAGCAGCTTTAAATATGATGAAACAACCATCTATGCCAATGGCTTGAAGCTAAAAGGAAATATTGATTACACTGAGATTAAGAATGAAATCGATAAGGCTGAAGAAGGCTTCCCAACTGATCAAAAAATACTTTCCGAAACCAATGCATATTTCCAAATTGGTAACATCAAAGCTGATATGTTAATGGATGTAGACAGCATGATGATTTTCATGAAGAATAATGTACCGGCAGGTGAAAAAATGAACGACGGGCAGGCTGTAGAAATGCTGAATCAACATGCAAAAGTTTACCTTCGTTATGCCGACTCAAAAGAGATTATTGCATATGGCGAGTTTTATTTAAAGCCAATAACTGAAACTTATTGGAATGGACAAGAAAAAATTGAGGAAACCTATTTCGAAACTTCAATGCGAGTAATTTTTAGTGATACTACCGCATTGGATGAATCAGTATACTTTGATAACGGATTTAGTAAGATGATTGAAAAGATCAATGAGATGATCCTTACTATGAATGAGAATTACGATATGGAACTGGAAGGAATTGAATAATTCCGGATGATACGAACAAAAAATGGAGTCTTCAAGGAGCCTCCTTTTTTTTTGTTTTAAACCAGCCCAATCCAATTTTGTTTTACTTAGTAGCTGCTGTTATCTTAAATCACCAACACATACAGGAAAGCAAGTAAATAAATTGTAATTTTAGAGTATACAGCAAGCGATACAAACAATTCTAATGCCTAACAAACAGCACTATATCATATTACTACTCCTCTTTTTGAGTGTTCAGTTATTGGCGCAACAAAAAACATGGTGCCTATCCGGACAAGTATTGGATGACCAAACCAATTCACCCATCCCGGCCGTTCATGTGACCACTCCCACTTATGATATCGGAACCATTACGGATGAAAATGGATTCTTCAAACTCTGTAATATCAAACCCGATACCATTGAATTAGTTATTTTCCACACCAGCTTTCAGAAACTTACGCTAACAGCCGATAAGCAACATTCAGAAAAACTGAGGATCAAACTGACCACAAAGGATTATCAAACCCAGGAAATTACTGTGACAGGTAAAGGCTCGGCCATTGTAAAAAGCTATATCCCTGGTAAGTTGACCCTCAAAAAAAGTGATATCATTTCGGCACCCACCATCTTAGGTACGCCCGATGTTATACGATCGCTGCAATTAATGCCGGGTATCCAGTCTGTCAACGAAGGCAATCAGGGCATTTATGTGCGTGGTGGCTCACCCGGCCAAAATTACATCTTATTTGATGACATTGAGCTGATGAATCCCTCCCACCTCATGGGTTTTTTTTCGGTTTTTAATCCCCTGCTAACGGATCAGGTCGAGTTTTACAAAGGGAATGCCCCCATTCATCAATCGGGTCGTTTGGCCTCCTCCATCATCGTCACTACTCGTAATCAAAAAGAACCCGAAACCAATTGGGCGGGTAATCTGGGGAATATTGCAACAAACCTAACCTATAACGGTCAATCCCCTAATGGCAAATGGTATTTTAGTTCCGGTATGCGCCGCAGCTATATTGATGTATTAAAATACGTGGCGCAGCCATTCATGAGTGACGAAGAGAACTACTTCGAGAAAAACAACTACAATTTTTACGACTTCAACGGCAAAATCAGGTACCAATCGGGTAAAAGTAATGTAACACTGACTTGGTATAAAGGTCAAGATGTTTTTAAATTCAATAATGAAGGAATAAATTCTGAATCGAAATGGGGCAATGAAGGAGCAGTTGTCTCCTGGCAGTTCTATTTTTCTCCATCCCTAATAATGAAGAACAGCGTGGCTTACTCGGGTTACGCATCACTTTTTGCTGCTGACTTTGAAACCGAACACCTACAATTTAAAACAGATTACAAACACTACAACTTCAAAAATGAATTCTTACTGAATGTTGATAATCACCTATTAAGATGGGGATTGAGTACGACCCGCTACGAAGTGGCACCACAAGACCTGGATCTATCCATCTTTTCTGACGAGCAAACTGCTTATAGCAAATACAATAGTATCGGTTCCAGGCTTTTTGCCAGTGATCATTATAAGATCTCAGAAAAATGGTCCATCTATAGTGGCTTAGCTCTTGAACATTATGCTTTTGTAGGTCCTTACAATTACGAACATTCAGATTACACAGAAACAGTTGAAGATGGGAAAATTGTAGACCAGCAATTTTCATTGAATGCTGTTTTTTCGATCAACTATTTTCCTACATCCACTACTTCCTTTAAGGGATCCTATGCCTATGGT
>JAEINY010000418.1 GCA_016342595.1 Marinilabiliaceae bacterium | reverse complement strand
ATTACTATGTGATGATACAGGTGTATTAAAAATTGCAGGCGAAGTGGTTATTGATAATGATGGGATGCACTCTCCGATTAAATGACAGGAGTTATCAATTTCAGGTAACTTTCAGATTAATTTACATGAGGCAATGTTCCATTTATGTTGCAGTAGAAGAAACAGTAAATGCCCAAAAGTAAAGGACCGGGATAGGGCGTATTACAAGCGCTCTTATTCATCTTGATTGGTGGGCTATTTAGATTTGATGAGCGCTTATTAATGAGGGATAATTGTAATTATGAAACGGGGATTGGCACTACAATAGAGAGCTGCAGTTCCCGTTTTTTGACAAAACTATATAAATTCACATAATATAGTCATAGGATGAATAGAAGGAACTGGTGATTAGTAGAAAAATCAATTAATAAATATAATATGAGACGGATATTATTATTTCTAAGTGTGTTGACATGTGGCAATGTTTGGGCTAATCATCAACCGGGGTTTTCAACGGCCGGCTTTTATCAATTGGCCAATACCGGCCGCACAGTCTACTCAATGAATGTAGCCTGGCGATTTCATAAAGGAAAAGCCGAAAATGCCTTTGGACTAACTTTGACGACAGCCAATGGAATGTGGTTGCATTGCCCCATGGTATTGAGTATTTACCAACAGAGGCCAGCGGTTGTGTAAACTATCAGGGGGAGATATGGTACCGCAAACATTTTAGTCTGGATCAAAATCTGAAAGGGAAAAAGCTGTTCTTACATTTTGAAGCCATTATGGGTAAATCAAAGGTGTGGATAAATGGCCATTTGGTAAAAGAACATTTTGGTGGTTTCTTACCAGTCATAGCCGATGTGTCTGAGTACCTTAATTGGGGGGAAGATAATGTGGTAGCTGTATTGGCCGATAATAGCAACGACCCTTTGTATCCTCCCGGAAAACCACAGAATGTATTGGACTTTTCTTATTTTGGGGGGATTTATCGCGACTGCTGGCTCGTGGCTCATAATCAGGTATATATTACAAATCCCAATAACGAGAATGAGGTAGCCGGTGGTGGACTTTTAGTAGCCTATAACAAAGTGTCTGAACAAAAGGCTGAAGTGGTATTAAAGGCTCATCTGCGTAACGAATTAAAATCAGGATTCCGTGGGGCTATTAGTTATGAGTTGCTCGATAAGCAGGGACAAATAGTGGCATCTAAGTCTGTGCCTGTTAAAATAAAAAGCCATTCTACTCGTACATTATTGCAACATATGAATGTTGAACAGCCCCAATTATGGTCGCCTGACTCACCTTATTTATATCAGTTGCATGTGCGTATAAAGGATGATAATGGCAATGTGGTTGATGGTTATCGGAAACGTATTGGTATCCGAAGTATTGCGTTTAAAGGCACCGATGGTTTTTGGCTAAATGGAAAACCTTATCCGCAACCGTTAATTGGTGCCAATCGCCACCAGGATTTTGCGGTGTTGGGTAATGCTCTTCCTAATAGTCTGCATTGGCGCGATGCTAAAAAACTGCGCGACGTAGGTCTGAAAGTGATCCGCAATGCTCATTATCCACAAGATCCAGCTTTTATGGATGCCTGTGATGAATTGGGTTTATTTGTCATTGTGAACACTCCGGGATGGCAGTTTTGGAACGAGGATCCTGTTTTTGAAAAACGCGTGTACAATGATATTCGCAACATGGTGCGCCGTGATCGTAACCATGCAAGTATTTGGTTGTGGGAGCCCATCTTAAATGAGACCTGGTATCCTGATTATTTTGCAAAGAACACAAGGGCTATTGTTGAAGAGGAATTTCCCTATCCTAACAGCCATTGTGCTTGCGATGCCGAAGCCAGGGGTAATGAACATTTTGATATTTTATTTGGTCATCCGCAAACGGGTGATGATGCATGGGCATTAAAACATATTGATCCCGATAAAACCTATTTTACCCGTGAGTGGGGCGATAATGTAGATGACTGGAATTCTCACAACTCGCCAAGCAGGGTTAATAAAGCATGGGGCGAACATGCTATGTTGGTACAAGCCAACCATTATGCTTGCCCATCCTATAAATATACGTGTTACGATGCTCTTTATCGGACTTCGAAGCAACATATTGGAGGCAGTTTGTGGCACTCTTTTGATCATCAGCGTGGTTATCATCCCGATCCTTTTTATGGAGGTATCATGGATGTGTTTCGTCAGCCAAAATATTCGTACGAACTATTTAAGGCACAACGCTCACCTGTAAAAAGTGATCTGATAGCTGAGACCGGACCAACTGTGTTTATTGCACACCAAATGACACCTTTTTCTTCACCCGATGTAACGGTTTACTCCAATTGTGATGAAGTATGCTTGCAAGTATTTAAAGATGATAAGGAGTATATCTATAAAAAAGAGAAAAGCGAGCAAGGGATGCCTAACCCAATTATTGTATTTGAGGGAGTTTATGATTTTATGGCTGATAAAGCCAAATCACGTGCTGGTAAACAGGTAGAGGTATTTATGCAAGCTGATGGGTACATTAATGGAGAAAAGGTAGTCTCGCACCGGGTGGAACCGGCTCGCAGACCAGAGAAACTTGTGCTGTGGGTGGATGATGAAGAAATAGATTTAAAGGCCGATGGATCGGATTGTGTGACCGTTGTTGCTGGTATCGCTGATAAGAAAGGCAACATCAAGCGTTTGAATAATTACTTTGTGAAGTTTGAGATTGAAGGTGAAGGGCAAATTTTGGGAGGTGACCTTGAAATGGCCAATCCACGACCTGTATTATGGGGGATTGCGCCTGTTTTGGTACAATCTACTACCCGGTCGGGCACGATAAAAATCAGAGCTTCGGTATTGTTTGAAGGGGAACAAATGCCTGTTAGCGGTGAGTTGGAACTAATAAGCCAACCGGGTACGTATTTCCAAATCTTCGATGCAGAGGAATGGGAGAAAAAAACAGTTATACAGAATAAAAGTCAATCAAAGGCTTTATCGACATCAGAAAAGGAGTTGAGAAAGCAAAATGAAATATTGAGGAAGGAGTTGAATAATCTTAAGTTGAAGGAGGTGGAGCGTCAGCAGGAAGCGTTTGGTGAAAATGATAATTAGTAGGAGGAAATAATTCGGTGCTCAATGGAAAAGCTGTGATATAGTGAGTGTTTCTATTGAGCCAGGAATTTTTGAATCTATGCATTTATTTTTTCAATCATTTATGTATCACCAAGGGGTGGGAAAAAGCAATAAACAGGGCTGAAGCCCTTTGTCTATACACATTCCATATACCCTGTTCTTAAGGGGGTGGTAAGTAACTGACATTTCTACAACAGAGCTTTAGACTTTGATGAGGTTTAGTTAGTTATCATCTGCAATTACTAATTTTTTTCATTATCAGCACCATTATCCGGATAGCAATGCTTTTAAAGTTAAAGTAATAAACTGATTAGGATTGTTGCATTTTTGGATTATTTAATTCTACTTTACGAACTTAATTTCTTTGATTGTTCCAACTTTTGTTTGTTGTAATTCCAATCTATATCAGC
>JAEINY010000417.1 GCA_016342595.1 Marinilabiliaceae bacterium | reverse complement strand
ACATTTAAGCAGAAGGCAATTTCTCTGACTTGCTCACTTTCCGGTAAGCTTGAAATTTTTGAGGCAATTAGAGGTATGATTTTGTCATAAACCCCTTTTTGTATTTCTTGGTTCAGGAGCGTGTTGTTGGTAGTGAGTGCACTAAAGTCTGATGACCAGATTTTCCTGGCGGCATCAATATCGCCGGTATCTAGCCATAAATAACTACCGGTTTTCAAGTAATTTGACCAGTAATTGGATGGTTTTTCTTCTTTTATCGAATCGTTAAAGTGATTCAAAAAATCAATAATCGTGGAGCTTGAAAGGGGATGTGTCATAATTAATGGGTTGGGTTCCTTATAAATATAGCTTTTTGTTAGCATATTTCAAATGGATTATTTAAAAAATATCCACACTCAAAAAGTACTTATCCGCATGATAAGGCCTCTTATCCGCACAGCCCGGCTTGTTATCCGTGCCACATCGGGCAGTTATCCGCATAGGATCACCCCTTATCCGGGGTAGTTGACGCTTTATCTGCTTATCGCAACCTGTTATCCGCTATGGGATATCGGTTATCCGCCTGGTTGGACCGTTATCCGGCAATAGCTGTTTTTAAAAAAAAGCTGTATTCTAATTGCCGACTGATTTAAATTAAAATAAGGTGTTTGGTAATTGGTTATCATGCCCTACTAAGGTTTGCATTTTAAAATAAGGTCTTTTGATTATCATTTAAACCTTATTTCCAGGTTATAAACCTTAGTAGATGAGATCATAGAGTGCCTGCATAACCTTAGACGCTTAGGGGATAACTTTTGCCAACATGTTGTTCAAATTCAAAGTAACATCCCACTTGTGGCTTCAATTAATAATTAAACATTAATAATTGATTTAGTAGCTTATCGTGCAAATGTTTCCAGCTAATCCATTCAGACTTTGGTGAACAATGTTTTTTAGTTCGATATAAGATTGAGTGCAAGACTTTGTTTAACTATCGTTATACGAATGTGATTTTTATCAGGGAAGTGATTCTCAATTATAAAATAGTCTACATTTGACATTGAATTTGTGTTTATTGAAGCGTTAAAGTAGGAATTCTTTTTTGTGTCGGGATAATTGTAAAAATGAAGCATGGAGTCGATAAAGGAAATATACAAAATAGGTAGTGGTCCATCCAGTAGCCATACTATGGGACCTAAAAAGGCGGCCGAACAGTTTTTGAAAAAAAATCCAAATGCAACTAATTATAAGGTTGTGTTATATGGAAGTTTGGCTGCCACGGGTAAGGGGCACTTGACCGATTATGCCATCGAACAGGTATTTAAAACCAAAGAGTTAATTATTGAGTGGAAGCCGGAAGTGTTTCTACCGCGTCATTCAAATGGGATGACATTTTTCGCACTTCAGAAGGATGGTGCTGTTTTGGATGAATGGACGGCTTATAGTGTAGGGGGCGGAACAGTGATTGATGATACTACCACAGAAGAAACGAATTCTGTTTATGATAAGAATACCCTGGAAGATATTCTTTTTTGGTGTGATAGAAATGGGAAGCAGTTATGGGAGTATGTTGCTGGACAAGAAGATGCTGAGCTGTGGGATTACTTGAACGAGATATGGAAGGTAATGCAAGAGGCTATTGATAGAGGTTTAGATGAAGAAGGGACTTTGCCGGGAAGTCTTAAATTGCCCCGAAAAGCCGCTTCTTATTACATAAAAGCTAAAAACTTTAGTGGGCGCATGGAGCGACGGTCAATGATTTATGCTTTTGCCTTGGCAGTTTCTGAAGAAAATGCAGCCGGTGGGAGAATTGTAACAGCCCCAACCTGCGGCGCAAGCGGGGTTTTACCCGCTGTGTTGAAATTTATTCAGACCTATTATCATGCCTCGGATAAAAAAATATTGAGAGCATTGGCTACAGCGGGTTTAATTGGAAACCTGGTGAAATATAATGCTTCCATTTCAGGAGCTGATGTGGGATGCCAAGGTGAAGTAGGTACAGCCTGTGCCATGGCATCCGCGGCAGCCACTCAATTGTTTGGTGGTTCCATCTTTCAGGTTGAATATTCAGCCGAAATGGGATTAGAGCACCATTTAGGCCTGACTTGTGATCCCGTTGCCGGATTAGTTCAGATTCCTTGTATTGAAAGAAATGCCTTTGCAGCGGCGCGTGCCCTGAGCCATAATACGTATGTGTTGTTATCCGATGGACGTCATCGTATTTCCTTTGATGAAGTGGTGCGTGTTATGAAGCAGACAGGCCATGATTTGCCTAGCTTATATAAAGAAACATCCACCGGAGGATTGGCTTTTTTCTATCGATCACCCGAAGAGCAACTGAAGAGATAAAGCTGAGCAGCTATAATATGTAAAGAGAGGATTTTAAATCTTCTCTTTTTTGTTGACAATAAAAATTATAAATTTAATCCACATAACACTAATCTTTATTGTTGACTTATGGACGTTTTATCTAACCCAGCCCTGATCTGGTTTATTGCAGCGGTCGTATTATTGCTGTTAGAGTTCGTTATCCCCGGACTATTTGTTGTGTTCTTTGGTTTTGGGGCATTAATAACAGCCTTGTGTGTCTACTTGTTTGAGCCTTCATTAGCGGGGCCGTTTTTGATATTTAGTACCACTTCGGTATTGTCGCTTGTGCTTTTAAGGAAAGTTTTAATGAACCGGCTATTCAAATCGCCCAAACAACGATGCGTAGTGTGATTGGTCGTTTAGATTTGGATAAAACATTCGAGGAACGGGAGACCATTAATACCAGTATTGTTGATGCGGTAGATAAAGCGAGTGATTCCTGGGGTGTGAAAGTAGCCCGTTACGAAGTGAAGAATATTACACCTCCTCAAAGTATCAAAGACGCGATGGAGAAGCAGATGCGTGCTGAACGGGAAAAACGTGCCATGATTATTCCTTCCAACCTGTCGGATGTGTCAGGAATAATTGCGACGGCGACAAAAGTGCTTGAGCAGACTAAAAAAAGTTAAAATTCATTACAAATCCCTCAAAAAGTCCATAATTCTTAACACAGATTATGGACTTTTTTCTTTTTTCAAAAAAAATGCATTTTGATCATTGTTAAAAAAAAGTCTATATTTGCGTCGATTTGTAAACGAGGGTGGAGTTAGTGCTTATGAAATATCCTTTTTTGGGAGCTTTGGAAGAAAAGATGTGAGTTTTGTTTTTCTTCGTTATGGCAAATATGATCTTTATCAATGTTAAAAAGTTTTAAAATTAATCAAGTGTTGTTATTTTAGCACGTGAAAAATTAAATAATTGTCCTATTTATTAATTTAAACCTTTTAGTCTATGAAGAAAGTACTTTTAGCACTTTCGCTAGTGGTTATGGTGGGTTTGCAGGCCTTGATGGCGCAAACGACTAATATAACCGGAACTGTAACAGACGCAGGAGATGGTTTCCCCATCCCAGGTGTTTCTGTATTCGTTAAGGGAACTACTGTTGGTACGGTTACACAACCTGATGGAACGTACAATTTAAGTGTTCCCAGTGATGCAACAACCATTGTTTTCTCTTT
>JAEINY010000416.1 GCA_016342595.1 Marinilabiliaceae bacterium | reverse complement strand
CCTTCTTTTGTTAATCCCACCCGCCAAAAAGGCACATATCCAATGGCCGACATTCCTGCCAGGTCATTGATCTTCTGTTGCAGTGACTCATCACTCATCGAAGACGCTGTGCTATTTGTACGGCAGGCTTTTACATCCTGACAGGGCACACAAAAGAATGACATCATTAGCATGGTTATGACCACCAATTCATACATTCTTTTACTCATATCCAATTACTCAGCTGCTCATTATCAAACACGATTCAAGGGGACCACTTCATTGGAAGCAGTCCCGATAAGCTTATTCACATTCACCGGAAATACGTGAAGGCACAAATCGTTTAACGGCCTTCTTCCGTGATGATGATTTTAATTGACTGCGGAAACGCATCGCCCTTTCCTGCAGAATACCTTCTTCTTTCTGAAAGTTGATCAAACCAGCAATTTCTTCGGGTGTGTAGGCATTCGGCTGACTAGCCTGTAGCTCATTGACGTAAGCTGAAGAAACAGAGGCGCCCTTGAGGCTATTTTGATCCACAACCCCATTGGTTATTTTAATCGGTTTACGGTCGCTGCCGGTGAAAAACAGGTAATTGTTCTGCTCATGTTTCTCATTCAAGGTATTGAAACCATCGGCGAACAACACAAAGTAATACTCACCATTCAAGTCAGCCGGCAAGGTATAATCCATAACCATGTCAGACTCATTACCATCATCCAGCGCTTTACCTGCAGAGTATCCGGCGGGTACATCAATGTAATTCCACCAGTTCCAGATTCCGTAGGTCGTCATGCTATTGTTCAGTTTGGCAATATCTCCATTCTCACCTTTATCGGCCACGCCACTCACATCATCGGTATAATAATCATAGAACACGATACCAAAATCTTCCTGTGGATCAACCGCATTGTAGTAATAATAGATAATGTTCCAGTCATCGGAAGCAGGAATAGCTTCTTTTCCTTTATTGAATACATTGTATTGTACCGAGCGGTCACGTGGACCTGGATTTGGATTATCATCATGGGTATCACCAGGTCTATCTATCAAAACAATGGACAACAGATCCTTACCATCCACACGCACAGATGGATTAATCACATTTTGATCGATCACCGGAGGCGTGCCTTTATCAGCTTCGATGGTATAACCATATTTACAAAATTCACCAGCTGTAAAGAAATCGTAAGCGACCCACAAAAAGCCATTATCACCCCAGCGTTCACCCCATGAGTTAGCCAGGCAGAAAGCACCGTCGGCACCTTTGTGATCATCATAACCCACTATACACATGGCGTGACCGGCATGCTTGTTCTGTGCATTGTAACTGGTGTAGTCCAGATCTTCGATCACACCAGATTTATAACTAAAGAAATCCTCACTCAATTTACATCCTACGGCAATGGGACAACCACGTTGAAGCAACGTCTTAAGCTCATCCACCTTGGTTACATCCACAGAGCGGAAATGGTCAATTTTACCGGATTGATACTGTGCCGGAGAAGCACTACTGGACTGTGAGCAAGAACCTAAGTTTTCGTAAGGTACATCAGACATTTTAGCAATTCCGCGTGTTTGCATCGTTTTAAATGCCTCAGCGATGGATGAACCGCCACAGTCAGGACCGTGTGAGATAGAGAGGTAAATGTCCAGCGGACTAAATACATTATTGTCATTTGTCAGATCAGCACTGCTTAACTCCTTCTCATGCGCCTGCATCATGGTGCGGGTATAGTAACCGGTAGCCCATGAAGTACAGGTTCCGTACTGTCCCTGATCACCGATAGGTGGCATAAATGAACGCAAACTCACTTTAGAGTCTAACTGCACATCACTATTACTAAGGGTTACAATAGAGAGATCCTTTGGAGTGGTTTTGTTTAACTTTTCTTCTTTCTCAGTATCCAATCCTGTTGGTTCGGGGGTTTCAATTTTATTCAACTCCTCCTCAATAGCATCTGCAATCTCATCGCAACTGGTTATACTCATCACGAGTATCAGGAGGTAAAAAAGTTTTAAGTATTTCATCTGTTTAAAAATTAGTATCAAGATTCAAGTATCAAGACAAAAGACTGATGAACACAGAGACACAAAGGCACTGAGTTTTTTTAATCATCCTTCTGTGTGTTGAAAGCTTAATCATGATAGTTTCATCTGTCTAATTAAAATATTTGGTTTAATACTTCTTCCAAAAAATCAGAATTCACATCACTAGATACTTGAGTAAATCCCAGGCACGGATACTTCAATTGGTCACTAATTCCATAGGTTTCTCCAAAAGAAAGCCCGCATTGGAAATATCACAGCTAGTGGTGAATTGTGCTCCACCAAAATCGGTATGTCCTATAAACAGGGTGTGTTCAAAAGATACCTCATCCACATATTCTGTTTCGATAAAACTGGCAATGCCGGCAAAATAGGCCCAGGCAAAGGAAGTACGGTATTTAAAAACCGATTTATCAAAGGTGGCACCACTATGAAAGAAAACCCGGTCGAAACCAGCATATTTCTTAAATGTCACACTGCCCATAAACAGCGGTCCTTTGAAGATACTTTTCTGAAAAGACACTTTTGCGCCGAATTCGGTATTCAGGAAACTCGCTTTATTCTCAATGACAGCATTGGTGAACTTTACCGCTTGATGAAAGATAGCGGAGGTAAATTGAGCCGAACGCCCTTTACACCACACATTACTCAAAACCACCTTGCCCGCAAAAACAGAGCGCGCACAGGAAAAGTCCTGCTCAATGGTAGCATATGACAAATCCACATCGCCATTGAAAGTACAATTCATAAATATCAGGTTACCCCCAAAGTGTACCTGATACATCACATCATCTATATATTGAAACGCTTTAAAATCTTTAAACATGCAGTCGATAAACACCACATTGGAAGGAATGGTAGCCACCATCTTTCCAGGACTTACTTCTTTGAAATCCAGGAGTGCTATCAGGTCTATATTTTCATCAAAAGTGGCCCCTTTGATCATCACATCCTGATCGCGTTTTAAAGCCTTCTCTAAATCGCCGGCATAGGCACAACTCTGGCAGAGCACCATGATCAGCATGGCTAAGCCGCATCCTTTTGCGAGCATATAAGCCAATGGTTTACTTTTCATAGCGCTGACCTGTTTTAACCGAGATCAATTCCCACAATTGGTTATCCCTCTTATGAATATCCCATTGCTGCACCGCACAGCCATTTTTATTAATACTGCCCGCACTGGCATCTAAGGCCTTGCCCGAATACTTATTCACGATCATGAACCGGCCTTTTTTAACCTGCTCCAATCGCCATTTACCTACATCGTTGGTATCGAAACTCCAAATTTGGATAGGCGCTCCTTTTGCATTTTTGTAATGATTACAAAACCACTTATCGGGCCAGCAACCTTCCACATCCAGCCGACTATTGCAGTGCTGCGGCATAATGTAATAATAGCCATTCCCGGCGTCCTTAAATTTAAATTTGCGGTCGTTGCCCCCATCCATATCCCAAAGCTGTACATTGCTTCCGTTACCTTTTTGTGCTTTTCCAGGACTACCTGGCAAATCCAG
>JAEINY010000415.1 GCA_016342595.1 Marinilabiliaceae bacterium | reverse complement strand
TCTTTAAAGAGTGGGCGAAGCACGCTGGCATTGACTTGAATGGATGAAAGGTCTGGGACGATGTAGGGCAGTCCGTCCTTAAAAACGACTTCAGCAGGCAGGAGGAATAAAGGCGCAGCAACTTTCCGAACACCGGTGTTATCATTGGTCTTGCCCAACATGAGAAAGGAAAAGTAATACAATTGTTTCTCTTTCTCATACAATTTTAAGGTCTCATAAAGTGTTATGCCGTAATCTTCTTCTATGGGGATATAAGGGAGGTGTTGCGTCAGAAGTTCTTCTTTGCCTTCAATCAACTGAAGATACTCCACCTCTTTGTTAAAGATATTTGTGACCGAGAGGCTTTTGTTGTCATTGCGGTAACATTCCCGGAAGTATTGGATGATATTTTGAAAATTCATGGATGGCGGCTGTTGTTATGGGCATAAAAATAGGCTGAATCCATTGATCAGCCAAATGAGTGGCTGCCAGGAGGCGAATAAAATTCATCCTTTACGCTTTGTGACAAGAAGAGCAATTAATTATCTAAAAAATAGTGTGCTAATATTCATAACGCTTTTTGAAGTGCGGGCTGGTTAATACCAATTTATATGAGTTGGATGTTCTAAAAAAAAAACTATTTTTGCTACGCTGAAAAATGGTGAGTCAAAACCAACCTATTCGGGTTTTGACTTGAAAATGGGAATCCGGTTGAAGACCGGAACTGTACCCGCAGCTGTAAGCTCTGGTAACTTCGTTGCAAAAGGTCACTGTTAAATAACTGGTTTAACGGGAAGGCGCAATTAGGAGGGAGCAAGTCAGAAAACCTGCCATGTAAGCACTACATAATATGAATCAAAACTTTCGGGTTTAAAAGTTTGATGTAAGATGATACAGACATTCAATTACAAATGTAATGGTGTGACGCTTATTCTGTCGCACAATTGTTTTTTCCAGGAAACTATTACTAAGGAATTGCCTTCCGATGATCGCCACTGCCATATGGTGATTGATGGGAATTGTTGATTTCTAGGTGTTGTTTGTAATCATTGTTTGATACTCATCTGATTTTATATCATGAAGTTTTATCCGGTTCAAGTTGATTTGAAAGATTAACCCTGTTTGGTTGTTGGTGGCAGACGTGTCGCTGAGTGAAAAATTAAAAAGTTGTGTTTGGTGGGTGCTGCCGTAACTGTTATTTCCAAAGATTTCACACCTGCCATTGAACACCTGCAACAAGCGAAGAAGATCATAACCCTGCCACGCTCTTATCAAAGTAGTGATTTAGAGGGGGGATGATCTTTACTGCTGCCAACAACCAAACGGGTAATCTTCAAGTGTGGGATCAGGCTGAGTAGAAAGGTATTCTGGTCAATAGTGTTAACAATGTCGATAAGCATTGGCCGGTGTGTGGGCCATGGAAGCTGAAGCCATGCTGTTGGGTGAGCCCTTTGCCTGACTCGAATACTGCCAGTTACAATGCTGAATGTAGTTTAATTACCGCAGAGGAGCCAAGGCGCAGAGCTTGTTTCCACCAATATTGTGAATGAAGACGAATTTCGCATGTGATCCTGATTGGGTAAAATAACTATAACCACAGGCTTCCCCCGTGTATCTACTGGGTATGAAAGCAACCGGCGCTCTTGATAACCATCGGAACACCCGGTTGTTGACAGCACTTTCTATAATGCGCCGTAACGCCTACCCGAATTAATTGGATTATATTGTAGTTACCTATTCAGATCTTTTGATCAAAACACCTACATGTTCAGACTGAAAAAACTATTTATCATTTGTAACTTGGATATTCTTGTTAAGTTGGTGTCGATTTGTATATCAAGAACTGGATGACGGGAGACTGTTGTGCACGGTTCAAAGGAGGCGTAAACTAATACCAATTAAATATCAAATTGCGCTGGTATAATGCCGATACATAATCAAAGGGCGTTTAGAAGTGAAACGCACTAAAGGCGCATTTTGATTAGTAAACGGTATAACCGGTGTATTAATAAAAAAACTCGATACAAATGTGATTTTCCGTAATGATATGTTACTAATGGGATAAAGTGTATACACAGATTGAGTTTTAACCTAAAAATAACATAATGAAGCATGAATGAAAGTGAATTAAAGGAAAAATTCATCTCGGTATTCGAGAAAAATATTGGAATCATTCTTAAAATTTCAAGAGCTTTTACGAAAACTACTCATGATAGGGAAGATTTAATAAATGACATTGTTCTTGAACTATGGAAAGCTTATCCAAGTTTTAAAGGGGACTCCAAGGTATCGACATGGATATATCGAATTTCATTAAATGTATCAATGAATTATAAAAGGAATAAGAAGACTAGCTTGTTATTCTTTTCTGATTCAAATCAGTTTGATACTTTTACTTGGCTTCAGGATGAGGAAGATAACGAACAAACCAATTTGCTTTACGAATGTATTGATGAATTGACTGAATTTAATAAGGCGTTAATTATACTCTATCTTGACGGCAATTCACATGACGAGATTTCAACTATTACCGGGATTTCAAAAACAAATGTTGGTACACGGATAAGCCGTATTAAAGAACAAATTAAGAAAATCGCTCACACAAAAAAATAGCATCATGGAAATGACAGAATTACAAAACATGTGGACGCAACACAACAAAAATATTTCTGAAAATACACGAATAAATAAACAGATATTAAAGACCATCCTTATTACAAAAACAGAACGGAAAATGAATTGGATGAAAGCGAAAGCTATAGTCAACCTGATACTGCCGCTGGTTTTGCTTGCCACGATTTTCATCCCCAGGGTTAGTATACGCGTAGATTCAAGTTTTATTTTTGGAGCTCTTCTGTTCGGGATTGTATTTATATTAGGATACTATTGGTCTGTACAGTATTTTTTAAGAGTTATGAGGGTAGACTTAAGGAAATCAATAACAAGTACAAAGAAGGACGTTGTTGAACTTGAGAAGTATGAGTTTAAAATAACAAAACTTGGTTACATGTTAATTCCATTTGCTTTAATTGGGATGTTCATGATGCTTGAGTTTCCATTTTTCACTAAAAGTTCATTTGTTCCTGTCTCATTAATAATTACTGTAATGATTGTATCAATATATATTACATTTAAGTTTTCAATAATAGAACGATTTAGAACAATAAATCGTGAGATTGTCGAGATCGAGAAGCTTGAAATAGAATAATTAAAGGCTGCCAATAATGTATAGGAATAGTAGACGGGCTAGAGGAATTTTAGGGCTTCGTAGTTCACATCAAATTTATTGATCTTAACATTTATGAATCCTGCATGCGACTACTATTCTTATTTGAGCCCTTTCTCAAAAGCTTCTAATAGGGTGTTATAAATTCCGCAGAGCGGATGGAGTATTGTAGAATACGCTAATATAAACACACTCATTTCACCGGAGGAGATAAAGAGCGAATGACCGGATATGCATGAAATCCAATAAACCAATTAAGATCGTAGAAATTAGCCGGATGGATTGAGATCGCTCACTAAGCTCTCCTCAACTGCCATCAAGTCAGTCACGGAGGCCACC
>JAEINY010000414.1 GCA_016342595.1 Marinilabiliaceae bacterium | reverse complement strand
TCAAAGCCACTGCCACCGGGCATCTTAATATCTAAAAACAGCAACTGAGGCTGAAACTGTTCAATTAACCGGATGCCCGAAACAGCATCATGCGCCTTAGCGACTACAGCCACCTTGGGGCAATACTTACCCAGCATTTTTTGAAGATGTTCACAGTTATTTACCTCATCATCGATGATAACTGCCGAAATGGGAGGCCTATCAGTCATGATCCAATTCAAATGAAATTTGCACTAAAGTACCTTTTTCATCAGGATGATGCTCCACCTTATTGAGAATTTTCAGGTCTACCTGCCCGGCATAACTTGCACTCATCATCTGCAATCGGCGTTCAGACAGGGCTATGCCCTGTCCGTTTACCATTTTATTCTTCACAGGATAATAGCCACCGCCATTATCGTCCACAGAACACAATAGCTGATCCCCTTCTCGTGCGTAGCGTACCCGGATACAGCCTTTCTCCCGGATGGCTGAGATGCCATGAATCACCGCATTCTCCACAAAAGGCTGAAGCAGTAAACCGGGTATTTCAATGTTATACACATCCAATCCGGCATCCACCTCCACGGTGTATTTAAAACCAAAACGAAGCGCTTCCAATTCTAAGTAAGTTTCTACCGACTTGATTACCTCCTCCAGGGGCACCAATTCCTTATTAGAATGCTGTAGTACTTGTCGCATCAAACCGGAGAATTCAGAGATGTAATGCGTCGCATCGTCTGTACGTTCATCCATCACCAAATGCTGAATGGAGTTGAGGGTATTAAACATGAAATGCGGATTGAGCTGTGAACGAATGGCCTTTAACTCCAGATGAATTTTCTCCCGCTTTTGAGCTTCCTCTTTCTTGAGTTTCTTATTGCGCCTGTAAAAGAAAAACCACACCAATAAACCGGCAATGACAATACCATTCAGGGTCCAATAGAGGCGACTTTTGTAGACTTCGGTGCGGCTAAATTGCTCCTCTTTCAAATCAAAGTACCGCTTTAATATTTGAGCATAAGCTTTTACCTGACTATCCTTTTTATCATACAATGATATTGAAATACTTTGATCCCAGGTAGATTCAAACTGTCCATCCGGATTGATCAAAAAGGCCGAGCGCTGGTAGGATACATTAAACGGTAAGGTAGATGAATATTTCCAGCCCGGATTAAAAAGCAGTTTTCCGGCATATACCTTCCTGATTTTCTCTAGTTTTTGAGCGGTGACATCCACATCTGTTAATACGACCACCGGCATGAAACGGGAATCATCAACATACCCGGCAATTTTTCCTAATGATTCAATAACCGGAAGGTCATAATCCTCTTCCATAGAGGCAAAAAACAGGTGAACCCACTTGCCTTTCAGTGATTCGAAAGAGATGGATCGTCCACCCTGATCTTCCACTGTAAAACCGGGCACTTCTTTACCCACCATTATTTTGGTCGCATCGCCCAGATACTGCTTAAAATATTCGGTTGATTCGGTTTTCGGATACAGTGCTGCGAAATCTTTAAACAGCTTTTCGGCTGAAGCAATTGCACCTTTCTTAATTAAATCAGCTATTTGAAAAGCCAATGTATAATAACGCGCTTCTAAATTCAGAAGGTTTTTAGTCAGGTAAAATTTATCTTCCGATGAAGGTTTCTCGTTGGAGTAGTTAGCACCTTGCCTGAATTCCTTGATTCTTGTATCGACAAACCTTCTAAGAAAATCCCTGGCATCGAAAGTCGGATAACTAAAATACTTCAAGATACTTTCGGGATTCAACCATTTAGCCTTCCACACCTCTATGCCTTTCGACTCTGAAAAATGTTGATCAAATTCACGACTTGCCTTATTATAGCAATAAACATATAAAATAGATTTCAGATGTTTACGGGCCCAGATGGAAACAGTAGCCTCTTCAATTTTATCCACAAAGCGCTTTTGCAATTTTTCCATTGCCCGATCAAACTCCTCAGGTGTAGCAAAGTGATGAGTTGAAAACACCTTAGTAGCATTATTCAGTTCATTCTCCAACTCAAATCTCACAGCTTGCGGCCCTGTAACGCGCCACTCTTTATCTTCCGCATCGCCAATTTCTAAGTCCAATTGATCTCCCGGCTCTAAAAAAAGTTGTTTCGAATAAGAGCCCTCTTCATCGGGATTACCAATTCGCAAGGTGGCTTCAACTGGTCGCGTTAGGGGAAGCTGCCAATGAAAAGTACCATCTGCATTTACAGGGAGATTTTCATGATTGAAAAATTCATGATCGGGATACTTCTTCCAGATGTACAACTTTACATTTTGCTGATTCCAGCCCTTTATTTTACCCGAAATAGTGATCACATCAGGTTTTACCAACTCTTTTTGAGATGTATATTGTACATGAAGCAGATCACTCCAAACTGAACCACAAATAGTGTGATAACTGCCCCCATTAAATCGCCCTTTCTCAGCATTGAAATCCAGCGTATCTCTCCTCAATACATCATGCTCCATAAATCTGCCATCCCTAAAAATACCCACTTCATTACCACTTACAACACGACTACTTATAGCAATTTTTTCCTTGTATTGTAATAAACAGATACTCTCCTATTGAGGATATCATCCAAAGATTGGAAGACCCACTGATTATTTACACTGGTTGGCAGAATAACTCCCATGGGCCAATCAGGAAGGTCTTTACCCTTTTCTCGTCGGCCAATTACCTCCTCCGGATGCAGTACCGGAAAGGCACTTTGTACCATTTTAGTCAGAAAAGAATTAATCCGGCCATTGTTCTCGACATACCTTTTCATAACCTCCATATTTCGATACTCATTAAAGGAAGCTACTTTTTCATAAAGCTTTTCCTCATTATTGGTATGTGGTGACAGATTATGAATCTCTCCAAATACATCAATGCTAAAATCATACTTTAAGCCGATCTGTTTGAGTAAAAAACGATCCTGATCATCAAGGGGAGACATGCTCAGGTGCGTATCAAAACAATACGCTTTATTCCAAAGAATAATACGATTGACTTCTACTTCCATTTTAACTGAATCGGCGAATTTCTCCAAGGATCGAAACGTAAAATAATATTCCGTTGAAGTTCGTGAGTTTCCATAATTTGGCATTAACTCCCCTTTGGAATCAGCAATTATCGAATAATTACACACCTTCACCACAAACTCATCCCCCACCTTAAAATCATAGCGCAGGTCGATGGGCTGATCCGCAGCCCAGGAAGTAGCCAGCAGTAGCCAGCTTATTACAAAAACAAAAAGTCGTTTGCTCATGGTCATTACATTTCAGTTTTGAATTAAACAAAAAATTATTTCAAAACAAAGATGACACATCAACACCGGCAGATTTGGGGTGAATGAGGGGATGGTGGGTTTGGGTGAGGAATTGACTAGTGCTACAACCACTAAGTTATGGTATTTATATTTTCATATGTTCTTTTTCATAGTTTAAACTTCTATAACCCTTAATCAACTCTTTTCATATAAGTGCTCAAGCCGCACAGGCTTTTACTTTTTGTCTACAGTCACAAAAAGTAAACAAAAAAGTCCGCCGCTCAATTGCAATT
>JAEINY010000012.1 GCA_016342595.1 Marinilabiliaceae bacterium | reverse complement strand
TCAATCAGATCGGTTTCAGCAATTACAATCTTGGGTCCATTGGCAGGATTTAAAATCAATGGCAAACTGGCCATGTCCTGCTCACCCAATTTCTGAAGTGAAGTATAATCGTAATACACCTGGTTATTGGATTGAAAGCGCTTCTCACGCCCCCACCAACACATGTAGTTCTCCGGGAAGGCATAATTACCCGTCTCGCTCACCACCGTAATCTCTCCGTCCTTATTGGTTTCGAAACGATAAGCCACCCCATCATTATAAGCCCTGAAACGAATGGCGTAATCGCCTTCATAGATAACTTTTAACTCGTTGCATTGATTGGCTATTTGTGCTTCCTTGATCTTAACCACGGGTTGAATGGTTTCATCTATGGAGCGCTTCTCTACTTTTACAACCACCGGATTCTGCCCCAATGTGACATTTGGCAATTCCATGGCTATTTGCGAAGGACTGATGATTTCCTGACCATCATGCTTCACTGAAAAGCGGATTTGATCTGACAAATTAACCACTACTTCAATCTTCTTGTCCGGTGAACTAACCCGGTAAACTTTATCTTTGGCCATGGCGTTTGGTACCGTGATAATTGCTATCATCAGTAACGCCACTCTTATTATTGTATTCATGGATTATTCTTATTTACGCGTTAATTCTAATTTGATGGATTCATAAGGAGCGGGATAAGCCGAAATCCATACTTCAGAACTCAATTCCAAATATTCTTTATCGTAGCCCATCACAAACACTTCAATCTCTTTACCCACATCTGCTTTACTGACCGGAATGTAATAAGTGTAGTTTTTATCACGTTTAGCATTAACGTATTCCCAGGTGTTGGAAGGATAAGAGACCGCCCGGTTAGGCGCACCTCTTAAGGCGCCATCTACCTTAGCAGCTGCATAAGCACCTTCAACCCCGTGTTTTCCATTGATGGCCACACACAAGTAGCTATCTTTTGCTACTTCATCTAAAGTAACTTTACCAGACCATATTTTCTGTGCTTTCATATGATCAGCATGAGCAAACAGGTTAGAAGCCCGCCATTTGGATCGATCCACAGCCTGACCATTTTTATAGCCTTCAATCTCTACCATACGTTGAGGAAATTCTCTAAATCGCAGATATCTTACAGACTTTTCTAAATCAATTACCATTTCCGTTCCCGACAAATAAGTGAGTGTTTCCCATTGCTTCAGGTCCGTTGAAACTTCCACATAATTGCCTTCTTCCCGCAATAAGGGTTGCAAAGAGAAATCATCCGGCACATACACAATAATTTGATCCAGCGTAGTAACCTCGCCCAAATCAAGACGAAAACATCCCCCTTTCACACGTTGATCTCTTTTATATTTTGTAGATGGCCAAAAGCCTGTAGCCTGGTCTCCATCAAACAAATTTTTATCCCAAATACCTCTTTCAACAAATGTAGGCTGATTAAAAAAGGCATCTCTGGCAGCTTTCACCGCCGGAATATTCGTTTCACCAGAACGCTGTACAGAACGTACTTCCAAGGCATTGTTATCAGCAGCATATACTGTAGCTTCATATAGAGCCTCGACATCATCAGTCAATTGAGATGGGGATAAATCCATCAATTTGCGATGAGACGCTTGGTTTAATTCTTCTCCCCCAAACTTCACCTTCACTTTTTTACCGGCAGTTAACTTTTTACTGGCATTTCCATTTAATTGAGCGGCTTTAAAATCAGCAAAATCATTCAATGTTATTATCGCGGATTCTCCAGGCATACCCAACAATTCAATTTCAACAGCTTGACCTGCTACATTGCGGATCACTTTATAATCAGCTCCATGAATTGCGGGTTCGTCATATTTTTTAGTCGTTGCCAGCAGCATGTTCGCCCTGAAAGGAGCCACTGGAATCGTTACCTTCTCTCCTTTTTCAAATGTCCCGATAAGCTTTTCGGTGGGATGCAATTGAACCAAGGTCACTTTATCACCTGCAGAAAGGCCAATTTCATCATCCAAACGAACAGTGTAAGTCGATTCGTTCCATTCCAGGTTACGCAATGTGATGATTCGCGTCGCTTCATCCCCTCTGGAAACGGCATGTGGTCCATAGGATTCAGGTAAGGTTTGACCATTCACCATGATCTCACCATATTTACGATGTAAATTAAAGAATCGTGCCAACTGAGAAAATTCATCATCCCTTAACAACCAGGGATTCCCATACAGCTCAGGTGCCAGGATCAAGGAGCGGTTAAAGGCCTGAAGAACGATATCATCTTCCCAATAATCCAGACAGGACGACAGGCAAACACCATGATCTTCCGTCAGACGCTTCATTTCGGGTGGCAAGCCGCGTGTTAGCGCACCGGCTCTGTTGTGCGATGCCGTCCCTTTATTAGTCATGAACACGTCGATGTACGTTTCATAGCCTTCCCATAAAAATGTGGTTGAATAAGGCTTGGCACGCTGTAATCCTAAACGGTGGTTGAGTAATATCAGATCCGGACTGTGTTTACGGCACTCCTTCATCATCCGGATAAAGGCATCTTCCTTCTCCAGAGGTAAGGGCCCACACACGGCATCGAACTTAAACAAGGCAAATTCATAATCCCGGCAGAGTTTGGCCATCTGATCAATACGGGCCTGTTCTTCTTCGGGTGTATCCCCAAATCCATCGGGACCTCCCCAAACACCCAGGCGAATATCCAGTCCTTTTGCCTTGGCATAGATGGGATCAAAACCATTGGGAAATTGTTTTTTAAAACGATCCGAGTAAATACTTCCGTAAAACCTTTTTCCATCAATGGCACCGGCATCAAAGGCATAAATATCCAGTTGCATGCCATAGCTTTCCTTCAACCATTGAAAAAAGGCCAGGTTAATCATTGTTTGCTCTTCGGTAGCTCCTTCGTTGGTATTATTGATCCAACTAAAATATTGTGCTTTGGAGGGTGTTGTTTCATCTGCTCCCGGGAATACCTTCTCTTGCCCATAGCTAAATACAGGGATCAACAGAAAACACCAAAGTAAGAGTTGTAGTTGCTTCATGATTCTTTTGTTTCTCGATGGATTGGTCATTATTCTGCTTTCCAATAATCGAATTAAACACTGTTTGTTATTAGGTAATTTATCTGATAATTCATCAAATCGTTACACAGAGTTTCGGAGGAAAACAAAAACAATAAGGGCACAGAGTATTTTCATTAATAAGACATTAATAATTTTTTTTAAACTCTAACGGCTCTGTGACCGTTTCCTTTTCCTGAACTTTGCGCTACACTTTTTTTTAAAAAAAACACACATATACAGTCAGGTTATTCCGTTACAATTCCATAGTGGAATCACTTCTCTTCGTGCATGTTTCAATGCTCAATTTTTTAAAACCTGCAGGACAGGTATAATTTTGTCCTGCAGGATTCAAGCAATCAAGATATGGTATAATTACCATTTAGGATTTTGATCAATTCTTCCTGGATTTTGATCTATCTCGAACTGTGGAATAGGCCACCAGAAATAGTCCTCTGCAACCACTTTACGGGCACCGGGATCAATAACCTGCTTCACTACACTGACAGGAGAAGGCAAGAGATTACCGTCTCCATCAACAAATTGACGATACTCAATGCCTTCAACGGCTTCCTTAGTTACCTCTTCGAAAATTCCCCAACGACGGATGTCAAATGGACGCATTCCTTCTAAAGCCAACTCCACACGTTGTTCATTGCGGATAAGCGTTAATAAACTACCATTGTACCGAGTCGTAACCATTTCGTCTATATCATTGGTATTCCCGGCACGGTCTCTGACTGCCTGCACCAGGCTACGCACTTCCCCATCTTTTTCGCCCAAAACGGTTAAAGCTTCAGCTCTTAAAAGCATTACCTCAGCCAGACGAACCAACACCAAATTATTATAAGTATCCCAGGTATTCTCACCGGTAAAATTCTTCTTCGTATTAAAACCGGTAGGTGTTTTGTTCCATTCGCCACCACCACCTTCTCCAAACACATCACCTTGAATTACGCTACGATCATTCAGATCGGCATAGTCACGGTCAGGATGAAACTTGCCATCCTTCACATTATTAGGAATGGAATTAAAATAACCATCTCTAAACTCCATTCCGGGAGCATAAATGGAAGCACTAAATCGAGGATCCTTATTTTCATAAGGGCGGTATTCCATTTCAGGGGCAATGTACTCATAGGCATCCACCAAGGCTTTGGTTGGCGCCACAACACTATATCCCCATACCGATTGAGGATAAAACTCCCCCCACCAGTTTTTAAACTCTACATTGTACATGCGTAGCAAGATGGTTTCATCAAGATCCTCGTTGCCCATAGTGAACAACGATTCGTAACTATCAGCCAGCCCATATTGCATTTTCAGGATTTCAGCTGTTTCATCACGCACAATCTTATAGTATTCATTATCTTTCAAATAACCCGCTGCTGAAGCCGCAAAACGCGCACGGAAAGCACGGGCCGCCGCCTTACCAATAATGGATTTATTTTGTGGATAATCTGGCAATCCTGGAATGGATTCCTTCATCTCCTTCAAGATAAAATCAAAAACCTCCTTCTGATTTTCTGCCTGCTTAACACTTTCGGCTTCTTCAACGGATGAAGGGGTCTTCAATATCATCATGGGGCGACCAAACAATCCGACCAGCTCATAATAATAGAATGCACGCATGGTTCTGGCTTCCCCCAGAACACGAGCTTTTTCATCCTCTTTACCATTCGCAGCCCAGTCGTAGTTA
Organism: Marinilabiliaceae bacterium; assembly: GCA_016342595.1. GTDB lineage: Bacteria > Bacteroidota > Bacteroidia > Bacteroidales > Marinilabiliaceae > JAEINY01. The sequence goes on along the minus strand of JAEINY010000012.1, from coordinate 43,761 downwards.
TCAATGTTCTGGATAATCGTATTGACACGCTGAATGGATGTATAGCATGGCCCCCATTTATCACCAGGAAACCTGGAAAAGCTGGATGCAATACCATGACCCATTTCGAATCCCCGATTCCACCCATGCGTTGTTACAGCATTATCAGTGGTCGATTCCATCCAGTGATAATGACCGGAAGAGTTCCATCGTGCATAAGCACTCACCAATGCCTTATCAAAGTCGGCAGGGGAAGTAAAGAAGTTTTCTTCGGTAATGATACCTTCCGGATCCAGATTTATATTGTCGTTACATGCCTGTAGTCCTAAAAAAACCAGAAGCAATAACAGTATGGAATAGTTCGTATTTCTCATTTTAATTCTTTTTTATCAACTTGGTTAAAAAGTTACATTCAGTCCTAAAGAAATGATTTTGGTGGTTGGATAAGCTCTCACCCGTCCATCAAAACTTTCCGGATCAAGACCTTGATCAAGACTGCTAAGGGTAAATAGATTTGTTCCGGATACATAGATCCGTGCTTTCTCAATGTCAACTTTTTTCAAAAGGCTTTCGGGTAAGTTGTAGCCTACTTGTGCATTTTTCAAGCGCACGTAATTATTCTTTGCCAAAAAGAAGTCATTATACTTTGTGAAATTTCTACCCGAAGCTGCTTCTAATCGAGGAATAGATGCATTGGCATCCTGATTTTCGGGTGTCCAGCGATCACGGAAATGAACACCGGTAAAAGCACCATACGAAGGCCCTTCATACCATTCTCCATACACATATGTATTAGCACCGGTGGCTCCCTGAAAGAAAAGGCTCAAGTCAAATCCCTTATACTCGGCATTAAAATTAAGTCCAAAAGTAAACCTTGGAATATTGGAATGATAGATTTCACGGTCATCTTTATCAATCTTACCATCTCCATTTACATCCACAAATTTAATATCACCAGGCTTCAAACCGTCTATTCCACGTGGATCCTCAGTGAATTTACTTTTGTACTCTGCCAGGGCCTCTTCATTGGCAATCAAGCCGTCTGTACGGAAGATGTAATACGCATCCAGAGCACTGCCTTCCTTCTGCATTTTCCAACCATCAATGTATTCGTCATCACTGGCACGGTCCACCCATTCATTTTTATTATGGGAGAAGTTAAAAGTGGTGGTGAATTTAAAATCACCATGGCTTTTACGGTATCCCAGTAGTGTTTCAAAACCGCTGTTACGAACCACACCAGCATTTTGCTCAGGTGCTCCAAGACCAATGTAAGCAGGTATACCTAAAGTCAACAAGATGTCTCTGGTATCCTTACGGTAATATTCCATCTCTCCGAATATTTTCCCGCCATATAGCGTAAAGTCAAGACCTACATTGGTTAGCTCCACAGTCTCCCAACTGATGTTTGAGTTAGCCATGTCATACTGAGTAACGCCTGTCACCAGGTTGCCATCCATAACATTGTCTTCAACAGAATATTGAGATGCATATTTAAATTCACCAATGCGTTCATTACCCATTTGCCCCCATGAAGCTCTTACTTTTAGGTTCGAAATAAAATCTACATTCGCCATAAAGCCTTCTTCAGAAATACGCCATGCAGCAGATACCGATGGGAATACCCCCCACTTATTGCCCTCAGCAAAACGGGAAGAACCATCCTTACGTACGTTCGCTTCAAACAGGTAGCGCTCTTTATAACCGTAGTTAACCCGTCCGAAGAAAGAGTTGAGCCCATATTGCACCGGGTAATACCCATTCCGCTGAATATCACTATAAGCATACTGAAATTCAGAATCTCCCAATGAGATAAATGGCATATCGTCTGAGATCAGGTTACTTCTGCTACCTGTTAAATAATGACTGCGATGACTAATCTGTTCGGCTCCTGCCAACACATTTAAAGCATGCGTGTCATTAAATATTTTTGTATAAGTAGCCAGGGCCCTTAATGTAATTTGGTAACTTGAAATACGACGATCCCAAACACTACTTTGAGGATTCCAGGCGTTGATGTAATTATCGTCGGCCCCGTAAAATTTATGCGTCCGGTTATGTGTCTTATCCATGGTCCAATCCCCATTTACAGCTGCCACACCATTCAGGTTCAAGCCGTCCAAAATCTCATAGGTGGCACTTAATTTCGCATACACCTCATCCTTCATATATTCCTGAGTGCCCGATACGGAAGGATCAAGATAGGCCACCGGGTTATTATTTTGATCATCCAGCGCATAGTTTCCATTTTCATGACGGATGGGAGTGGTTGGTACCATTGACCATGCTGTGGCTTGGGCAGATCCAAGACCTGCAGGCCATTCCCGGTCCATATGCTTATACTGTATATCAGCACCAATGCCTAAACGCTCACCAATTTTAAAGTCGGTGTTTAAACGTAAATTATATCTTTCAAAACTGGTATTATCAGTCAAACCGGGTTGGTCCAGATAATTCAATGAAAGCAGGTATTTACCCTCCTTGCTACCACCAGAGACTTTCACTGTGTGTTCAGTAATATAGTTGGCATTATAAATCTCGTCGGGATACACCACATAAGGATAGCGATAGGGGTCAGCACCTGATTCGGTCATGGTGATATCGTTTTCCGTAAAAATGGCCGAATTTCCTTTGTTGACACTGGCCTCATTGACCATTTCCATGTACTCACGTGCACTAACCGCCTCGGGCTTGACAGCACGATCCTGGATACCTACATAGCCATCATAGGATACCCGCATCTTACCTTCTTTACCTCTTTTGGTTGTCACCAGAATAACCCCATGGGCTGCCCTGGAACCATAGATGGCTGCTGAAGCCGCATCTTTTAGCACCGAGACATTTTCGATATCTGCAGAAGGCACATCGCTCAAACTCATTTCCACTCCATCAACTAATATCAAAGGATTAGAATTTCCGGTAGTACCCACACCACGGATGAATATCTGAGGATCATCAGCCCCCGGAGCACCACCACGGTCAATAACTGTAATACCATTGGCCAGGCCTTGAAGTGCTTTGGAGGTATTAGGGCTTGATATCTTAGCGATAGCTCCGCCTTCCACTTTAGCAACTGACCCGGTAAGGTTTACCTTCTTTTGAGAACCATAGCCCACCACTACGACTTCCTCCAGCCCGGTCATCTCTTCCACTAAAGTAATGTCAAGCTGGGTGCGGCTAGCCACATTGACTTCCTGTGGTACGAATCCAACAAAAGAGAAAACTATCACTGCATCCGGATTGGAAACCGTAAGGGTAAATTTTCCATCAATACCGGTAATCACACCATTGGTGGTTTCTTTCTCGTACACATTCACGCCGGGTAAGGACTCTCCATTCTTATCAATGACTCTTCCGGTGATTTGCAGTTCTTGCTGTTGAGCGGCTATTGAGGTGATTGCTTCACTTTTTGCCTTCGACTCAAAAATAATCACATGATTTTCCAAAACCCGATACGAAAGATGGGTGTCTTTTAGAACGTCCGTCAATACTTCATCCAGGCTTTTCCCGGAAACATCCACGGAAACCTGGTTGGCATCCAAGAGCTGTTCATCCTGGTAAAAGAACTTCACGTCCGACTGGGACTCAATGACTTTAAAGAATTCCTGGATGGAGACGTTTTTCATCTGCAACGAGAAATTCTCTGTTTGAGAATAGGTTTTTGCACTTAATTGCAAGAACCCGATAACGAGCATAAGCACGGTTAATTTCATAATCCGCAAAGTTTGTTTAAGACCATAAGGCTTCCACCTCATGAAAAACAGATTTTTTTTCATAATTTTACCCTGACTTTAAGTTAATATTTAGTCTGCAGTTATTGTTGGTAGCAATAATCTGCTGAGACGGGAGATGTATCAGCATTTCCCGTTTTGTCTTTAGAACTATTCGATAGGCTATTTCATTTTCTACGTTGAACTTCTACTTGATTATCATGCACTGAGAAGGTAATGGGTATGGTGATGTTCACGATCTCAAAAACCTGACTGATCATGATATTATCAAAGGTACCCGTGAAATGAACATCCTTAAATTCATTGGTCTTATAGATGATATCGATCTGATAATAATTCTCAATGCGTTGGACAAATTCATCGAAAGACGCGTTCTCAAATTTCAGAATGCCATCTTTCCATCCTGATGAAATCAACGGATCAATTCGTTCCTGAACCGTTTTACCACTTCGCTTATTGTAAATAAACTGATCACCCGGCTCCAATACGGCCCGGGCCGATATTTTAGGTATATATATTTCCACTTTACCTTCTGTCAGTGTTGTGGCAATGGATGATTCATTGGAATAAGAGCGCACATTAAATTTAGTCCCCAAAACTTTCACCTGGTAACCGTTGGCATCCACTACAAAGGGATGATCCGATTGGTGTACCACTTCAAAGAAGGCTTCTCCGGTTAGTGACACCAGGCGATTGGCCGACCATTCGTAAGGATTGTATGCCAGTTTAGAGTTGGCATTGACCATGACTTCTGTTCCATCGGGTAAAATGGCTTTTGTGCGCTGTCCCTTAGTGGTAATAATTTGGGCCATTCCTCCGGTGGGAGCCGTTTGATTAAAGAGGACATAAAAACTCCCCACTGCCAGAGCCATAAAAAATACGGCTGCGACCTTCCACACAGTTAATGCCAGTTGTTGTTTACGACCCAGCTTGACTTTTTGGTTGAGACGATACGTTAATTTTGATTTGAAGGCTTCCGGTGCGCCCACGGTCTGTTTCACCTCCTGATCCCATAAGGCCTTCATGTTATGAACACCTTCCCGATTGACCTCGCTCTCCTCCATCCACTGGTTCAGGTCATCTTGCTCTTCGCGAGACTGACTTCCCAACAAATACCGGCCGATTATTTTACTTACTTTCATCCTTTCTATCCTCCTTTGTATTGAGAGGACACAAGAAATCCGAAAAGTCCCTAAAAGAAATTTACTTTTTTTTACATCATCAATAAAAAGAACTGTAAACCAGAACGATTCTTTTTCGAAGAAAGGTCAATATGCAAGGCTTTGGCAATGCGTTCAACGGCTATGGCAATCTGATTATCGATGGTTTTGACGGATATATTCAGTATTTCAGCCGCCTCTTTCCGGCTGACCCCATCTTCACGAAGTAATTTAAAGATCAACTTACATTTGGGGGGTAAGGCCTCTACCGCTTGATTGACCTGTTCTAACATTTCACTTGTAATGAGGGTACCTTCAGGCGTTTGATCATAACGCGCCAGTGTGAGGTGTTCATCATCTAATAACTCGAACAAGGACTCCTTCTTTTTTCTCAGGTAATTCAGTGACAGGTTACGCACCATCACATAGAGGTAAGTCTCCAGATTACGCACATCAGCCAGTGTAGCCCGCTGATCCCATAATTTCATAAAGGCATCCATCACCACCTCCTCGGCCACATCATGACTCTTCACCACCGGCATAGCAAAACCCATCAGTCGATTGTAATATAAATCCACCAATTTCTCCAATGCCTGCTTATCGGATTGAATGAGACGAGCTATCACTAATTTAAGACTATCCTGTGTCATGTGTTCGGAAAAGGGTTCGGACAAAATTAAAATAATGGTTGAATAATCGGGCTGATTTTTGAATTATCTGTTCAACTATTCGCTACAATAATAAAATGCCCCGGCCAATTCCGCCGGGCGGATAGAATATTGTAGAATGGGATAGTGTATGCACATCTATTTCTCCGAAGGAGATAAAGAGTTGATTACCTGACAATAGATATAAACAGATAAGCTCTTTTCTAACTTGTGAGTGTTTGTTTTGTTATTCCTGTGTAGACTAAAAAACTGAGGGAGTTTATTAAAAAACCTCTTATCTCTCCCATTCAGGGTGATTGTGGTTCTTTAAAAGCTACTTGCGGCAATGCCCCAAGCTTTGATATCAAATGCTTTCAGATAAATTACCATAATCTCACATGGCCAGACGGAGTGATGCAGGCTGCGTTTTATAAAACCAGTTCGCCGGACAGAGTGATGCAGGCTACATTCTACAAAACCAGCTCGCCGGACAGAGTAATGCAGGCTGCATTCCATAAAACCAGCTCGCCGGACAGAATAATGCAGGCTGCACTCTACAAAAACAGTTCGCCGGACAGAGTGATGTAGACTACATTCTACAAAAACAGTTCGCCGGACAGAGTGATGTAGACTGCATTCTATAAAATCAGCTCGCCGGATAGAGTAATGTAAACTGCATTCTATAAAATCAGCTTGCCCGACAGAGTGATACAGGCTGCATTCTACAATACTGGTTCGCCGGATCAATGTCATTAAGTTAAGAATTCTTGAGCTTTTAACAGACTGAAAGTCTGAAACATCAAAACTTGGGGCATCGCCCCAAGAAATAAGAGAATCAGAAACATCAGGCTGAAGGTCTGATACAAACTACAGAAAACGAATTGTTTCACCCTTTCAGGGTGATAATTATCATTTGCAAAAATACTTGGGGTTACGCCCCAAGCTTTGTTGTTAAAGGCCTTCAGCCTTAACTTAATGACGTCGGTTCGCCGGATAGAGTGAAATCAACTGCATTCTACAAAAACAGAATGCAGCCTTCTCTAAACGATCTTTACGAAAACAATTCTTGTATGTCCTCCACATCCAGGGTTTTCATGATGTTTTCATCGGTTTGTACAATATCACCGGCGATCTTCTTTTTCCTGGCCTGCAGCTTTAAGATTTTCTCCTCCACAGTATCTTTACAGATCATGCGATAAGCAAATACCTTTTTATCCTGCCCAATACGATAACAACGGTCAATGGCTTGGTTTTCCACAGCCGGGTTCCACCAGGGATCCAGGATAAACACATAATCAGCAGCAGTCAGGTTAAGCCCTGTTCCACCCGCCTTCAAACTGATCAAAAAGACACGTAATTCCTCATTTTCCTGAAAATTATTCACCGATCGTTCGCGCTGTACCGATGTACTTTTACCATCCAGGTACTCAAAGGGTATGCTGCGACTAATTAATTCATCTTTCACCAACTTGAGCATCTGTACAAATTGGGAGAAGATTAAAATTTTATGATTGGCCGTTTTATCGGTAATGTGCTGAATAATCTCACGTATCTTCACCGACTCGGTCACATCAATTTTTTCATCCCTTAACAGTACCGGCGAATCACAAATCTGACGCAAACGGATCAACGCCTCCAACACCATCATCTTGGTTTTACCAATGCCCTCTTCTTCCACATTACCGAGCAACTGATTGCGGTATTTATTCCGGTAGGCATCATATACTTTACGCTGTGCCGGTTCCATATCACAGATGATGACATCTTCGGTTTTAGGCGGTAACTCAGAGGCCACTTTCTCTTTGGTACGTCGCAATATAAAAGGGTTAATGAGGCGCTGTAATTCGGCTGCCCGGACTTCATCCCCTTCCTTATCAATGGCATTGGAAAAATTTTCCTTAAAGCCGTTCATCGCGCCCAGAAATCCCCTATTCACAAAACTCATCTGCGCATACAAATCAAAGGTGCTGTTTTCAATAGGCGTACCCGACAGGGCAATGCGGTTATTGGCTTTCAGCAGATTAGCTGCTTTAAATCGGCGCGAAGCAGGATTTTTAATCGCCTGTGACTCATCTAAAATAATATAGTTAAACTGAAACTCACTCAGCATTGGGATGTCACGCAACAGGGTACCATAGGTGGTAAAAATCAAATTATATTGATCGAATTCGGCAGTATCCGATGCCCGTGTCGATCCATAATGATAAAGCGCCTTCAGATTGGGGGCAAATTTATTGATTTCATTCTCCCAGTTGAAGAGCAAAGTTGTTGGGATCACCACTAAATTAGGTGTCTCATTTTCTTTCACCAGCCTTTGAACAAAGGTCAGCACCTGAAGTGTTTTACCCAAACCCATGTCATCGGCCAGGATACCCCCCCAATTCATTTCGTGCAGGAAGTTAAGCCAGTTCAGTCCTTCTTTTTGATAGGGCCGTAAGTCGGCTGTTATCTCCTCAGGGATGGTGGTTTGGGCGATTTCGGTAAAGTTGGCCAGCTTTTGGCGCTTTTCGTTGAGTTCGTCCAGGATTTGCTCATCATCAATGTTGTCAAAAAGGTCATCAATGATTGAGAAACGCAGTTTGGAAACCGCCAGCTTATCATTCTGAATCTCACCATGACGAAAGTACTTTTCGAATTTATGGAACCATTCGGTAGGTAAGATACCAACCGAACCGTCTTTCAGTTGAATATAACGCTGATTTTTCAATACCGCCTTACGGATATCACTTAGCTTGACTTTATTATCACCAAACGTTACTTCAATATTTACTTCAAACCAATCCTGCCCCGATGAAACAGAAGTACTCACATGTCCTTTATGTGGCGAATATTTAAAACCTTTGAGATCCTTCAAGCCATACACCTCCACATTGTTCATCTGGAGGATGTCGAAGAATTTATAGAACCACATCTCTTTGGAAAAGTCCTGATGGTGGATGTGAAACAGCTTGTGACTCTTTTGGGCATCAAAAGAATCATGGAGCGAAGTAATAAAATCTACAAAATCTTGTTCGAGCTCAAAGTTACGCTTATACTGTACCAACTGCCCCTCTTCTTCCACTAAGACATTACCGTGGGTATTTAATTGCACAGATTGCCCATGATGATACTGCACTTTCGGCGTAATAACCAGGTGTTGCTTCTTTTCGGAGAGAAAAATCTGTTTCTTCTGAAAATCCAATTCGACCGTTTCTATATCATATACACCGGGACTAAATTGCATATCTACCTGAGTGGCCAGTGGTTGAATCAATTGTTTCAGAAATTGATCCTTGTGACTTTTCACCATTTTCAGTGGTGCCGCATACCGATTGATGAGGCAAGCCGCCCGGTAGTCTGTGGCAATGTGATAAGCATTATTAATGAAGTATATGAACTCACCGGATTTATCCCGATCAATGGAAGCAATGTCTACTACCTCCCCATTGATTGATAATTTTAACTCAAGGCCAACAAAAGTACTATCTTGCGTCACCTGGTAGTTCACATCAATGTCATTCTCTGAAATGGAGATACTCTTCAGATCACTTTTTTTTAGTTTTCCATAATAGTTACCGGGGCGCAGATATACATGCTTTTCTTTGGCCAGTAACTCCATGGCGCGCTTTTGTACGTGAAAACGATTAGCTTCATCAGTAGTAGATGAATAGTTTGCCTGAATATCCATTAACTCCTCAGCACCCTTGGAACGCTTTATCAAATACTCCTGCGCACCCCCATCATACTCCTCAACGTGAGATCCTAACAGGGTTTTATCCTTGTTGGGTTTACCAATTAAAGGCATCACCTCAAAGATGCGATTACTCTCTGAATAAATATCGGCTGGATTAATGAGTGAGAGAACAAATCCCATCTCACGCTCCTGCTTATCCAAATTCTCAATGGCATTTAAAAAGAGGGTATCCTTATCCAGATTAGTCAGGATATCTTGCACCAGCTGATGATTCTCATCCACCGGCAGAATACCAGTTGCAAATTCAGTGGGTACGGCAATCAAGCCTTTTTCATGATCGAAACCAAAGGTAAAATAGTGATAGAAATCGGCATTCTCGCCCAAACCATATTCACTATACAAGCGCTTGTTATCTTCTTTATATTTGTTATCAAATATCAATTCCAATAAATTGGGTGTATTGGATTGTGCAATCTTCAACAAGCAATACGCTTCAATCTCATTGAGGTTATTTGACATTACCTTTTCAGAGGATGACACATACACTTTCCCGTTGTCATACTTGAACGACACCCTGGCATCCTCAACATAAGGGGTATCCAGAATGAATTGGATTCTTTTTTCTTCCACCTGTATGTGCTTAATCCGACCAGATCCGTAACCATACTTCACATCACGAAAAGCACTATAAGAGGTCAAGTCCTCAATTTGTCCTTCGGTAATATCATGGTAGTAACGTAATTCCAATCCCCATTCAGGTCGTTCAACCGAGGGAGTCAAAGCACTTTCAGCCCGTCTGCGGTTCATTCCGGTTTCTACATCCGCATCTACATCCGCCAAATAAAGAAGTGCTGCCACAGCATGCTTACAAACACTACCCCCAGTAAACCGGCAACTGCAAGAGGTCTCCACATAACGGTTATTTAAATTCCGGATGTGCAACTTATACATTTTTGAGCCCTTCACTGAAAAAATCCAGGTATCCAGGTCTTTCCGATACAACTGCAAAGTCACCCTTCCATCACGGTACAACTTCTTACCTTTTTGTTTCACAGTATCCATTGTATATAACTCAATGAATTCCGTGATGTATTCTCCTATCTCTTGCTTTGCCATTTTATAGATACCTTTCGGATTAAACCAAGCTGCAAAAATAATAACTACAGCGCGGACTCACTCAGAAACTTTACTTTTTTATTTGAAATTATTTAATCTAAAATAGCAGAATACAAGCTATCAGGCAGAAACGAAAATATTATCCTCAATCATTAGCTGAACAATTTGTCTGCAGTCGGGGTTACATTCGTAAAAATTTTAACTTTGCAATTAAATTAAAACTCTACTTAATATGAAGAAGTACATTTTAGCTGTTATCGCAGGAATTTTCAGTATGGGTGCTATGGCGCAGACACATGATCATGCCATTGGGGCCCGATTTGGAGGCGGAAATGCCTTCGGCGCAGAGTTCACCTATCAAATGGGTTTATCCGATGTGAACCGTCTGGAATTAGATCTTGGCTTAACGTCACACAGCAACTACAATGGTTTTAGCATGTCCGGAGCTTACCACTGGCTCTTTAATATCGAAGGCGGCTTTAACTGGTATGTGGGACCTGCTGCTTCCATAGGCTCCTGGAGTTATAAAGACGATACTACCACAAAGGATGATGGTTTTTATTTAGGACTGGGTGCTCAGGGCGGTGTCGAATACAATTTTGATGAAATACCCCTTCAATTAAGTGTGGATTCACGCCCCCAAATTCCAATTGGGACGGCTTACAATGATTTCTATTTTGGTATTGCTTTTAGTGCCCGATATACTTTTGGGTATTAAACCAATCCCGATTACAAAAATGAAAAAAGAGGGTGGCCGTTATTGGGCCACCCTCTTTACATATATATTCCTTGCCTGATTACTCCTCTTTTTCAATCTTTTTGATCTCACCCTGATAATTGATGTGACTTCGATTGTTACTGGTTATCCCCACTGATGCATTTCCATTATAACCAATGTCCATCGTCACTTTATAAGTATCTTTGTCGCGTACTTCGAAAGTCAAAATAACTTTTTGCTTTTTCTGGTTAACTTCAATGTTCTTATCCAACATTTCGCCATCAAATTTAATGCCTCCATCACCACCATATGAGGCGGTATAAGCACGACCAAAAAAAGGCAAATCACCTTCCGCTGCTTCCTGCTTCACAGTGATAAATCCATAATTAGTCGTTAGGTCAATGGATCTTCCGCCTTGTGGATAAGCTCTTCTGGCTTCAAATTTGAAGTTTCCTTTATTGATCAACTCCATTGTCTGATCAAATTTCTCTTGTTTGAGCTCTTTTTTACTCTTCTTTTCTTGCGCTGATAGGGTGAAACTTAAACTTATTATCACAACTATCACAAAAAGTGTTCTAATAATTGCTTTCATAACTATTTGATTTTAATTTTGTCATCGTTATAAACCATAATTCAAAAGGCATGCCAAAAGATAATAAAAAAAACATAACTAACGTTTGTTTCTCTTGTGAAAAACCCGTTTCTGGTACTGCTTTCTCGATTAACACCCGGGTAAACCTTCCGGTGTGCAAGGACTGCAAAGGCACTGGCAAAGAGAAACAAGCAGAAAACGAGCTTCTAAAAAGTCTGGCGGAGGACTTTGTCTGCGGATGTATTTAATACAAATGGTATAATGTCAACCTAAATATAAATGGAAAAAATTACCTTAACCTCTATTTTCGTACTGTTCACAGTCCTTTTAAATGCTCAGAATACTTCTGACGAAAAACCGTTTAAAGAAAAACTATACACGGGTGGACAATTTGGGGCTACATTTGGCACCTACACCAATGTCATGATCAGTCCGATGATTGGGGCCCGTTTTAGCGAAAAAATATATGCCGGACTGGGAATTGAATACCAATACACCAAAGATAAGCATTACTCACAACCTAAAACGTACAATCAATTTGGTGGTCGTTTATTCTCTCAATACAATTTTGCCGAAAAACTATATGCTCATGCTGAATTAGCTGGTTTAAGTATGGAATATTATAACCTGACATCGAAAACCCGAAATTTTGTCCCATTCTTTTATCTGGGCGGTGGCTATCGCCAAAAACTATCCCCCAAAAGCTTTATCTCTTTCCGGGTAGTGTTTGATGTGTTACAACACAAAAATTCACCCTACTCGGCTTGGGAGCCTATTTTTAGTATTGGTTTTGGGGTGGGGATCTAAAGGTCAAAAAAAATAGCTGTATTCCGTTAAATCCGGAAACAAAAAAAGCTGCCCTTTTGAGGCAGCTTTTCATATATATGATGTGCTGATTATTTACTAATCCACATTTTCATCGAAAGCTCATTATCACCCTCATTGCCATAACGCTCCAATTGGCGATTAATAGCAGTGTTAAGATTATCCGCATTATTAATTCGCTCATCGCCGGAGTAAATCAGGCGACGCGGACGAAAACCTGCAGTTTCACCTCCATTATGAAATAATTCCTCAAAATAACCTTCGGGCGTTACTTCAACCCCTGGCTTAGCATCTTTAATATCATCCCAGCTATAAAATGGGAATGTTACATTTTTAGAGTAAGAAATTCCTTTCGGAGTAATACTTACCAATGAACGGTTCCACAAAGCGAAAGCCTCATAACCATTTAGAAATAATGATTTCCAACGCTCAGTTAAAATAGTTTCCAAAGTAGCGTCACCAACAGTACTGATATAGGCGGTAGCCATTACATCATAATCAGCTTTAATTCCTGTTGTAGTTTCATACATCTCCATGTATTTTTCAGGCGAACCATCGGTAGGATACAGGTTTGGATATTTGTAGAATGTCAATTCCAATGCCTTCTCCAAATTGCTTTCAGCAGTACCCGGAACATTCCAACCACGCGCATTTGCTTCTGCAAGAATGTAATAGGTTTCATCAGCACCAAATACAATGGTTGGTGCGGTACGAGAACCTACTGTTTGCGGATTAACACCCGCTAAAGTTCTGAACTGAACAAAATCGGCATCATTCACATACGAATATTCATTGTCTTTGCCTTCATTTACAGTGATGGTAGCCCCAATATCCCCATCTCTCAGGAACCAATTACTTGCAACTTTGCTATCATTTACTTTTTTCATCCCCTTCATACCAAACGATTCGCTGGCAGGACGCACTGGTGAAAAAACTACTGGTTTCCACGGTTGTCCCGGACGAGCAGCCTCATCAAAAGGATCAAAATATGTTTGACCAGTCCAAGGCAGATACTCACCATCTTTATTAATCACCTGACATGCTACATAGAATAAGCGAGGGTCTTTTCTTTGCTGAGCGCGATGCAAGTACTCTTCACCCACAAATGCATAGGCAAAACCACCATTTTTTCCATTAATGGCCGATCCGCTTCCATTTTCGTGAGATCCCCAAGGCCCTCCAACAGTAGAATGTTGAATTAAAGCAGAAATAGTATTATCATAACTTGTGATTAAGCCTGCAACATGATTAGCTGCCTCCTCAACAATGGCTTTTGACCATGCGGCATCAGCACTGGAAGCACGCATACCGATTCTCAACAATAAAGAGTTAGCCAAACGTGCCCATGCCTTTCTCCTGGAAGCATCATCCAGGTGACCATAAATGACATCCTCACTGTCGTCAAAACTTTCAGTTGAAGTCGCCAGCAATTGATTACGAGAAGTCTTTAACTTATCAGCCATTCCTTTGTAAACATCTTCCTGGGAATCGTAAACCGGGTAAAAAATTTGATCGGAATAACCTTTTCCTGCTTCTGTATAAGGAATGTCACCGTACATATCCGTCAAACGCTGAAATACAAATTGCATTAGAACTTCTGTCTGAGCAATCTTAGCATCCCACACACCAGCAGTATTGTCATCGTTCATGACACGTAACATGTCCATTCCATTTTTAACGGATCCGGTTAAAAGGGCATCCCACTTTGCCACAGCAAATCCGCCGGAAGCTACAAAAGCCTCACCTGAGCCGTAGGCGCACTGTGTCACACCCGAAAGAGGTCCGGACATAATCAGGTTACCACGCCATTCTTCAGCACCACCTCCAGCATAATTTAACTGAACGTTACCAAATTGATACCCGGGATCAAGAGACTCAATCTTGTTTGGGTTTTTGTTGATGTTTTCGAAATCATCTGTACAAGATGTGAAAACACCTAATGTTGCTATAAATAATAGAATATTAAGCTTCTTCATCTTCATCAAAATTTGATATTTACATTGAAACCAAAGCTTGTAGGTAAAGCAATATTTCCTAACTCTACACCGCTCGCACCATTACTAATAGAATAAGTCGATCGGGGATCAATATTTTCAGTTGCTTTATATAAATAACCTAGATCTTTGGCAAATAAACCAACACTGGCACTTCTCACGTATTTATTATTGCTAAACAATTTAGCTGGGAATCGATAGCTTAGACTCACTTCCTGAAGCAGGATATAAGACGCATCATACATGAATAAATCATCTACACCACTGATTCGTCCATAATAATCACTTGGCTTAGCGGTTGTTGCAAGTCCCTCTAATTCTTTCGGGAACCATTTTTGACCTGCAGTATACTCAGAACGCTCCAGAGTAGTTTTGTTTTTACCACTATTGAATGAGCTAGCTTCGGTAGAAGAGTATAATTCACCACCAAATTTAGAATCTAATTTCACATTTAAAGTGAAATTTTTATAAGAGACACTGTTGATCCATCCCATCATCATATCGTGATAGGCCTCTCCAATAGGTTTCAGCTCTTTATCAATGATTGGCAAACCATTATCATCCAGCTTGATGTTTCCGGTTTCTTCTTCACGTACAAAAGTATTTCCTATAATAGTACCATACTCCATACCTACGCCGGCAATAACACCTACACTACCTCCTGAAAAAAGTGTTAATTGTTCTACACCGTCAGCAAGCGAAACCACTTCGTTACTGTTTTTCGACCAATTTAAACGAGTGTTCCAAGTAATTGAATTTGTTCTTATAGGAGTTGCATATAAGGAAACTTCCCACCCCTTGTTTTCAAGCGAACCGGAGTTTACTGTTGCATCTGTAGAACCAGAACCGCGTGACACACGTACATCCATAATTTGATCTTCTGCAAGAGAGTAATAATAAGTCACATCCATACCCAAACGGTTATTCAGAAACTTCACATCAGCTCCAAATTCATGGGAGGTCATCAAAGAAGGTTTTAAGATGGCATTAGGAATGGTATTTCCGGAAATACTACCGTTCGAAACATCATTTCCACCCCAGCCCGGATGTGGATCTTTGTCTACCCCATACTGCCGCACCAATTTATAAGGTTTAGTGTCCGACCCTACTTGCGCCCATGAACCACGTACTTTGGCAAAGGTCATCCAAACAGGTAAATCAAGAACCTCTGATAAAATGAATGATCCACTTACTGAAGGATAAAAATATGAATTATTATCTTCTGGTAAAGTCGATGACCAGTCATTTCGAGCCGTAACATCCAGATAAGCGAAACTACCATAACGGAATTGAGCGGTACCGTATACTGAATTGATACGTTTTTTACTATATCCAACGATAGGCGTATTATCGGCACCAAAAGTAGGACGTTGTAGCTGCGGGTTTGTAAAATTTGAAGTATGTATCTCCAATGACTCAAACTCAGTGTCCATACGTGATGCTCCGGCATTAACGGTTAATCCGAACAAATCCGTTACATTACGATCATAAGTTACCAGGAAATCATAATTTGACTCCACTTCATCAGCTTTACGAATATCAGCTTTCCCATTTTCATAGAGAGGTGTATTCACCGGATACAGTGATTCTATATTAAAGAAGGTCATATCGCTACCACCTCTTACCTGTGCACTTAAGTGATCAGTAAAATTGAATTTTGCTGTAAACAAGGACATCAAACGGTCCTTTTTATAGGTTTTAGTAATCTCATTTAAGGTCCAATACAAATTACTCGTACCAGAAATACCTGTTCCAACAGGACGACCACTCTTAGAATCTTTATAATCTTGCAGATCAGCCAAAGGAATGTTATTTGGCACACCCAGTAGCTGAGATGTTGGGTTAAAAGGTGAAGAACCCATAGTCATGTTATCAGACTCCTCTTTAGTATAGGTTAACTTGGCATTAACCTCTAATTTACCGTCAAAGGCATTGGTTCCACCATTAACGGTAAAGCTATTGCGATCATACGATGTGTTTGGTACCATACCTTCATTTACCATGTTAGAATATGACAAACGCACCGTTGATTTATCCGTATTGTGATTAATCGCTACAGAGTTACTCCATGTTCTACCCAAGTCATAGAAGTTATTCTCATTATCGTAATATTGATAACTCTTTTCTCTCCCCTGATAATCCATGTATGAGTCTACGTCGGCATATTTACCACCCCACATACTTGTTTGAGACCTTGCATCATCCCCATTTTGAGGCGCGATACCATCTAATCCTTGTCCATATACATCTTGCCAATCAGCATAATTACGTGCCTGCTCAAAAGTCATGTTTGAATTGAATTCCACAACAGTCCCTTGATCCCCTTTTCCTGTTTTGGTGGTAATCAAAACAACACCATTGATAGCACGCGATCCATATAGAGCAGTTGCAGCAGGTCCTTTTAAAACAGAGATATTTTCAATATCATCCGCAGCAATACCAGACATACCGTTACCAGAGTCAACACCACCATGGTCACCACTATCAGCATTTGATAATTGTGTATTTGAAATTGGAATACCATCCACAACATACAATGGTTCGTTAGAACCATTCAATACAGCAGCACCGCGAATTAATACCGATGAAGAACTACCTGGACCTGAACTTGTAGAATTAATTTGCACACCGGCCACTTGACCTGATAAGGCACTCATAACGTTAGCATTCTTTGCATTTTCGAATACTTCAGAACCTACTTCAGCTGCTGCATATCCCAATGCTTTCTTTTCACGTTTAATACCCAAAGCTGTTACCACAACTTCATCCATAGCCATCACCTCTTCCTGCATGGTAATATCCACAACAGTCCTACCACCAACAGAAACCTCCTGAGTCTCAAAGCCAATAAAAGAATACACCAAAATGGCCTCAACAGGTACTTTCAACTCATACTTACCATCAAAATTTGTAATGGTTCCATTTGTTGTACCTTTCACAGACACGTTAACTCCAGGTATTCCATAACCCGTATTATCAACAACAGTACCAGAAACTTTGACTGTATTTTGTTGTGCTAACAATGCACTAGCCGTTTCTGTCTTTGTGGATAACGCTTCAGTGTTATATTCCTTTTTAATGATGATTTGGTTTTCATACACTTTAAAAGAAACATCACCTAAAACCGTTTTCAGAACTTCTTCTACTAATTCATTTTTAGCATCCACTGACACTAATTGAGCAGGATCAATTTGTGACTCATTGTACACAAATACAAAATCACTTTGCGATTCTACCTGGCTTAAAAATTCTGAAAGCGTTACATTATTCAGCTTCAGATTCACCTTTTTACCTTTCATTCCTTGAGCAGCAAATGTTGCCGTTGAAAAAAGCCCCAGAAACATCAAGCCGATAGCCATCGACTTCACAGAGTTTCTGGTTCCTTTTAAAACAAAGGAACTCCATTTCCCAATTTTTTTCATAAATTTGAAATGTTTTAATTTATTTAATTATACTATAGCATTGGCGGGGGATGTTTGGCAGAACATGCCCCGTTTCTTTTAATCCCTATCTATCAACAAAATGGTATCATTTTGAACAAAGTATTTCATATCCGTAATCTCGCATAAGGCAGCAAATGCCTGTTCTTTATTCTGGGTGAGCACTAATTTTCCAGTAATCTTATGGTTTTTCCTTAATACTTCCTCTGAAATATTCACCTCCTGGTGATAAAATCGTTGTAATCGCTCTACCACAGAAGTAATGCTACTTTTACGCATCATTATATACCCTTCTTTCCAAGCTGTATAATAGCTCGGATCTACATCTGCAACCCACATCTGTTTAGCACTGGCATTGTAAGCACTCTTCTGTCCGGGCTTCAAAGTCACTTGTTTTTTACTGAAGGTCAGTTTATTTTCAACACGAAGCGAACCATCAACTAAAACAGCCTCAATTTTACTATTATCCGAATAAGCATTAACATTAAAGGTCGTTCCTAAAACGGTAAACTTCACATCTTTAGTCAATACTTTAAAAGGCTTATCTTCATTATGGTGGACATCAAAATAAGCTTCCCCCTCTAAAAAGACTTCTCTGGTCTTCTTTTCGAATGCTAAGGGAAACACCAATCGACTTCCTGCGTTTAGCCACACTTTCGTACCATCAGCTAATGTCAGATTCGCTGTTTTCCCATAAGGTACCACCAACTTATTTAGCTGTACATTTTTATTAATGGTCTGTGTATTTTTCGCTTGTTTCTCTACCAATATAGAACTACCATCATCAGAAACTTCAATTGTAGAGTGCACCCCTTCAATATTGACATTTTCTCCATCAGCCAACTTTAAAGTCGTTTGGTTTCCATCAATTTGATCTTCTTGAGTCATCAGCGCCTCAAACTGTTTTGAGCTGCCTTTGTCTTGTAACAAATATATTGAAATTGCGCTACCCAATATTATGGCAATTGATGCAGCATAGCGCATAAAAACACTAAACCGCATCCTCCTGACTGGCTTTTTATCAATTTCGTACCTGGATAGAAAACGTGTCCATTCCTCATTACCCGATTCAATAAGCGAGGTTTCAGCCTCCTCTTTAAGATTGATATATTCCGCCTTATTCTCATCCGAATGAGCGATCCACTGTCCCAACTCTTTTTTGTCAGTGACGGATGACTCACCCTGGATGTACTTCCAGACCAACTCTTTTATATATCCTGATTGCTTCTTCATTTCATTTACCTTCACTATAACTACAACCTCGTTTCAATCCCCCCACAAAAAAAATTATCTTTTTTTGGATTATTTTCACATCTAAAGGCAATCAGCTGAAATTAAATGGATAGCAACACAAGAACTATAACCTTTAAGTGTTTTAAGGAATTGCGTAGAGATTCATGCGCCATGGTAATATGCCGCTCCACTCCTTTTACAGAAATACCTAATTGAAGTGCAATTTCTTTGTGGGAAAGGCCGTCGAGCTTACTGAGTTTGAAAACATGTTGCCTTTTTTCGGGCAATTGATTGACGGCTTGCTTGATTTCGTTAAAGAGATTCAGTTGCAAGGGGTCATCCGTTCCGGCTTCATTGAAATCAATTGAATAAAGTTCATTGATGGGATCTGCCTGGAGACTATAGTCCACAAATTTATCATGAACTTTTTTTTGCTTGATACTATTTAAACAACCATTTCTAACGGTTCGGAATAAAAAGCCCGTTATGGATTGTTGGGGATCAATTTCCATTCGTTTATTCCAAACGGTATAAAAAGATTCCTGTACAATATCTTCAGCCTGATCAGTTTGGGCCACAAACATCAAGCTGTAATTCAATAAACGTTTGTAATAACACTTATAAAATTCCTCGAATGAAGCAATATTACCATTACGGATGCCTTCAGCCAAGTCCCTTTCAAGATCCATAAAACCTCTTTGAAAAAACTAATCCCCTTTACTAATCCAGCACAAAAATAAGAGAGTTTTTATATAAAAAAGCAACATCCGTCATTTATTATAGATATCCTTTTATCTGATATACGACAATCCCCATCCATTCTTTTAGCAACAGTGGCCAGGTATTTAGCGTATGCAGAGATGGAATAAGTACAGTTCTGACATCAATGGGATCGGTACTTTGAACAAACTGAGCAGCATAGCTCTCAACCTGAAACCCTTGTCGTTCAAAACACGCCTTAGCTCGGTGCATATGAAAAGCGGATGTGACTAATATTATTCTCTTTTCGAACTGCTGTTGCTCAAATAACTCCTTCGTGTATAATGCATTTTCGTAGGTATTTCGCGATCGTCTTTCGATGAATAAATTCTGTTCTTCAATACCTATATTCATTAGAAAAGGTTTTAAGTATTCTGACTCGGGTATCTCCTCTCGCATTATTTCGGCTGAACCACCTGAAATAACCAATTTAGAGACACATCCGTTGTAGTATAAAAGCAAAGCCTGCATTAAACGATCAGTAGCATCATGAAACTGAATACGTCCCGAACCTTCATCCAATGAAGTCATACCTCCCAAAACAACCACAATTTTTGCTTTATCTTCCATCTGACTAACTGGAACCATCTCCCCTTCCCAGCCACGTAATACCCACTGAAATAGTGCCCCATTGGAAAATACAATAAAACAAATTACCGCCGACCATTGTAATAGCCGTTTCCCGGAACGAAACCATTTTAAATAAGAAAGTCCCCATAGGATCAAAATCCATACAAATGGAGATATAAATATGTTTAAAATTTTAGATAGTAAGAAAAACATTTGTGTCTAATATAATTTGTAAGTTTCCAACTCTATTTTATTTTTGTTACAAAGAAAGCAAATCAACACCATATTCACTACAAAAATTTACGGTATGCATTTTAATCAATTGCTTAAGGAACGCTACTCCGTTAGAGATTATAAAACACAAAAAGTACCTCAAGCCCTGCTCATTGAAGTATTAGATGCAGGAAGAATGGCACCCTCAGCTGCCAACAAACAACCCTGGTCTTTTATTTTAATATCAGATGAAGATGCACTTAGAGAACTTTCAAAATCCTATGACCGGGATTGGTTTAAAAAAGCACCTCAGGTTATTGTGATCTGTGGCGATCACAACTCATCCTGGAAACGCTCATTTGATCAAAAAGACCATTGCAATATTGATGCAGCTATTGCCATTGACCACATGACATTGCGGGCTACAGAACTAGGATTGGGAACGTGTTGGATTTGCAATTTTAACCCTGACCAGGTGAAGAATTTATTAAAATTACCGGATCATATGGAACCCATTGCTCTTTTACCAATTGGTTATCCAACAAATAACCAACCATCGATAAAAAAACGGAAAGAGTTGTCTGAAGTAGTATTCGAAAACACGTATGGGAATGCATTGAAAAAATAAACATGTAAGAAGGTCTACGAATTTCTATCCAATACGATTCGTGACCTTCGATTTTTTCTTTATGATATTAAAACGGATATTCCCTGTCTATCAATAAGCTTAAAAACTAATTCCTGCGCCAACGGAAACCATAGAGTAATTACTGAAAGCATACGACACTTGAAGGTTTAAGAAATAAAGCCGCAATTGAATGCCGGCTTCGTATTCCATCCCTGAAAAATTGTAATCAATCGCAACAGGGTCAGTGGCTGCCACAAAGCCCCCCTGATCATCGGGGATATCCTCATAAGTACCTGAGAGCGTAAAATCACTTTTACGTGCACCATACCCAACACTTCCATATATATCAGCCTTATTAAAATGTAATCCCATTATCATCCGACCTGAAAGAGCTGATCCGTTAACAATCAATGACTGGCCTGTCTGACCATGATAGCTAATTGGACTTTCAGTATTAAGATTCGCATACGTACCCATAACAACTGCTTCGAGGTAGGGTGAATTGCGAAAGAAACCCAAATAATTTTTAATCGAATGCTTCACTCCCAGGCCCCACTGCAAGGCCTCTCCTATATCTGTATAATCCACTGGAGGCGTAAACTTTGCACTTATTTCTGTCCCGGCCGGTATTCCAATGGAAAAACTGATGGATGGCAACCTTATAGTCCCCATATCCTTGCCATTAGGAGTCAACACTTCGTTTCCCTGATAAATCATCACCGCCCGTCCCTGACCTGATTTTAGTTTGAATGGAGCCGTTGCAGCATGGGCCTGACCAGGATCCTTTAAGGTTATTCCTTCCAGTTGTCCATTATCAATCATATCTCCAATATTCATCAAATTATCCCCGGACTCACGAAATCCTTGATTTAAAAAAACATGAAGCGTAAATTTACCCGAGCGCTGAACACGTGGTGACATGTTCCACCCACCAATTAAAGTCGCATCAATCATGCTGGCATACGGATAAAGATAGCTATCTGATAAAACCGTAGCATTTACTGTTCCAACATCCAAATACTGCACGACTCCCTCTTGCCCCTGAACAATGTAAGTCAGAAATCCCAGATATAAGCTTAAAACTAATCGAAAAAGTGATCGCGTTTGTTTCATAAATTAGTTACTTAGAAGTTTCTTAGCCTCACTAATGCTGATACGTTTGGATTGACTATAAGCCACAATATATCCTTTTACTCCTTCACGTTTCATCACTCTTCCCGCTTCTTCATATGTAGAAAACACCCCAATGGAATAGCGAAACCAGCCATCTCCTTTCCTCTCATCCACTTTCATTGAACCTGAATAGATGCGCTTAATTTGATCCGGAGCAGTTTTTTTGCGATCAGCCATTATTTGTATGGTGAAAAACGTATCTCCTACCTTTGGTTTATCAGATATGGCAATTGGCTTGATCTCTTTCTTAACTATCTCTTTATTTGAAACACCAGGCGTTTCCTGTTCTGACAATTTCTTCGCCTCCACCAAACTAACTCGCTTCTTCCCTTGATAAGCTACCGGATGTCCCTTCAAATTATTTGCTTGCATAGCATTCATCGCTTCCTGATAGGACAAATATTTACCTACAGAATATCTATACCATCCATCTCCATAGTTTTCATATACTGCTATTGATCCTGAATAGGCTCGCGCCAACTGCTCATCAGTCACTTTATTTTTGCCGGCTAATATTTGAATCGAAAAATACAATTCATCAGCTCCCCCCTCTTTAACAACAGCTACTGCCGGAGGAACAATAACCGCAGCTGATTTGGGTTCCGAAGCAGGTTGTGCCTGTACAGGCTCAACCTCGTCTTCCGTATTATCCTGCGCAACAACCTCTTTTGAAGGAGCGGGCTCTTCGGCAACAGCAACTGGCTGAGAAGTAACGACAGACTTTACGGCCAAAAGCTTACCCAAATTTTTAAACATTTCTTTTTGCAGTCCTTTATGCATATCAACGGCACTCTCTCCTAGCTTAACTGCTTCAGTCAGGGTTTTAACACTTCGTGATTTTCGGTAGGTAGCTGATGCCTGACTATTCTTTTTTTCATAGATCGTCAATACCTGGTTCATTTCAGTGAATTTATCAGGATTTTCAGCCTTGAACCGTTGCATCCGATTCTTCAGGACTTTTGACTTTTTGCTGTAACCGGCATAATACATACTAATGGCTCTCAAATGACTCTCCAGTAAATCCTTGTCCCTTTCCTTTTGAGTATATTTACCAATGAACCCGTCATGTTTGCGAGATTTTCCATCAGAACCTTTTCCCACAACCTCAGAGTAGAGCCGTTCACCTCGCATAATAAGCTCATCGGCTTTTTCAATCTGATTTTGTTCCGATGCAGTAAACTTAACCTTTTGGATATCTACCATTTCTTGTGCAAAGATTTGGCGTGTATTGATAGGAAAGAGAAGAAAAAAGATCGATACTGCCCGAATAAAAAGTTGATACCAATTGCTTTTCAGAATCATGGATACCTGTTTTACACTGAAAATTTACGAAAAAACATCCATTCGTGCATAAAAAAAGACCTTGAAGTTGATACCTCAAGGTCTTATGTCGTGTAAATTCTATAATATTCTATCTGAAATTGATCCCCACACCAGCTGTGATCACTGAATAATCCCCTACTGAATAATCGGCATGAATCGCAAAAATGGCTAACCGTACCCGCATTCCCACATTAAAATCAAAACCATTGGTTGTGTAGGCTAGTGCAATGGGGTTTACCTTATCATCATCCTCTCCAGGCATCGACGGAAAGGCCCCTTTTACGTCAAAATTACTCTTTGTAGAGCCGTAACCAACTCCAGTATAAAAAGCAACAACCGGTAAATTGGCACCCAGCAGTAAGCGGCCGGTATAGGCATTGGCTCCCATATCAAGCGTTCCTGTCTCATCTTTATTAAGTTCTACTCCTACAGAGCTATTAAAAGTAGTATATGCACCCAGTACTGAAAGTTGCAAGAATGGAAGACGCTTAACAAACGGTATGTAATCTTTTAAAGAGTGCTTTACACCAACTCCCCACAAATACATTTTTCCATAATCACCAAAATCAACCTGAGGCATAAAGCGCCCCATAATCTCAGTATCATAAGGCAAACCTACTGCACCTGTCAACATGGGAGTAATTAGATAATCAGCACCTGCACCTTGTACATCAAATGTCAAATTTGTTTCAGGATTTAACATAGTAAGACTTTCAGATTCCTTACCTGCCATTGTGGGAGCAAAAGTATTATCACCAACTGGAACAACTGTTTTAAGTCCCAAAACATCTGGATCTGCATCAAAACTCTTTCCTCCCGAAGGTACCTTTGTATAGCTCGTCGATAAGGTAAAATCGAAACCAGCTACACTGTGCACTTTGGCAGTTGTATACCAGCCGCTGTTCAGATTCACGCCGAGCATCTCCCCATATGGTCGCAAATATTCATTGGCTAATTTATTCGCATCTGCCTTTCCGGCATTCAGAAAATCAATAATCTCTTTCTGTGCGTGCATAGTACTTCCCAACCCCAGAAGCAATGCAAAAAGAATCACAAATTTGTTGTTCATATAATGAATGTTTAGGTTTCTATTTTAATAATTCAGTGGCTTCTTTAACCGAAATCCGTTTTCCGTCTTTATAGGCAACGATAAAACCTTTTACGCCTTCTTCTTTCTGAGCCTGACGCGCCTTTTCAACGGAATCAAATTTCCCGATTGAATAACGGTGCCAACCGTCTCCGGTCATTTCAATTATTTTTTTTGAACCACTATAGGTTTGTGCTAACTGAGCCTCTGATATCTTGGATTTACCCGCCAAAATCTGAATTGAGAAAAACACATTCAAATTCGTATCCACAACAGGTTCTTCAACTGGTACCGGCACTTCCTCCTCTGAACCTGCAGCTGCCACGACGGCCACAGTTGTTCCAGCCACGACAGCCGCTTTTGTTCCCACCGGAGGCACACCACCTTCAGAAACGGTTGTTTCTTCAGTAGCTAATTCCTCTCTTGTTTCAGAGGCAGTTTGTTGAGTTGCTTCCATTTCAGGTTCCGGTACACTAACAGAATCCTGAATGGCAACGGGAATTTCTTCAATTACTTCTGCAACGGGCTCTTCCTGTATTTCAGTAACAGCTGTTGCGGCACCTAAAGCCTTAGCCATAACATCCAAGGCCCTTAATTGATTTTCCTGAGCCAACTCCACCATTTCAACGGCCTCTTCATAAGAAATCAAATTCTCTGCTTTATTGTATTGCTTACGTGCTTTTTTCTCCAGTTCCTTCACCTCATCACGTGCACTGGAAGCTTTAGTATCGCCTGCCTTTTCTGCCGCTTTCAGACGCTTATCTAACACCTTAATTTTTGTATGATAACCATCTTTGTAATAAATGGCAGCTTGCATTTTATACTTAGCAGATGCTTTACTTCTCTTATCAATTTTCCGGGTTTTAATTCGCCCATCAGCATTTCGTAGGGCTTCAATCTCTTTTTCAATGCCAACGGTTTTATCCAGGATCTCATCGCCCCTGGCAATCAATTTATCCGCTTTAGTAAACTTCTTTACTTCCCCTTCGTCCAGTATTTTCTCTACCTCGTTTTGCGCCAAGATATTTGAAAAAGAAAAACAAGAAAAACATAAGAAAGCCAGCATTACTCCCTTTAAACTATTTTTTTTCATAATTGATGAAAGATTATTGGTCGCTAAATAACCACCATTTCATTACTCTTAGTTAGGTCAGTTGTCAAAAAATTCAAACCTTTCTCAAGGCTTTTAAACGGAAGTGACCTCAAAAGGTTTGTGGTTAGTTCATATATTTACCGCCTTTATGAAATTAGAGTCGCTCTTTCATGAGCATTCTGCCAGCAGAATTTATTATAATAGTTCACTGAGAATTTCACACTATTTAATGACTACTTCTACTGACGTTTCGCTAATTTTGTAATTGTAAAATATAATTATCATGACTGACAATCCATTATTAATACCGTTTGAAACCATTCATCAAACAGCACCTTTTCACCTCATTAGAGAAGAGCACTATCTACCGGCTTTTAAAGAAGCCATGAAACAGGGAAAAAAAGAGATTAATGCGATTATTTCCAACAATGATCAGCCTACCTTTTCCAATACAATTGAGGCATTGGAAGAGTCTGGTCATATTTTAGGTACGATCAGCAGTATTTTCTTTAATTTAAATCATGCTGAAACCAATGAAACGATACAGAAGATCGCCAGAGAAGTCTCTCCCTTACTAACTGAATATAGTAATGACATCTGGTTAAATCCGGCCCTCTTTGAAAAGGTTAAAACTGTTTATAATTCGGATGAGAAAAAAACACTCTCTTCCGAGCGTCAAAAACTTCTGGAGGATACACATAAAGCATTTGTGCGTAAAGGTGCCCTGCTGGAAGGAACAGTCAAAGAGCGTTATCGGGAAATCACCAAAGAACTCTCCACTTTAACGCTTCAATTTGGTGAAAATGTATTGGCCGAGACGAATAATTTCAAACTACACATTACCGATCGCAAAGAACTGACTGGCTTGCCCGATAGCACTTTAGAAGCAGCATCAGCTTTGGCAAAAAGTGAAGAAAAAGAGGGTTGGCTATTCTCCCTGCAGTTCCCCAGTTATTTCCCATTCATGAAATATGCTGACAATCGCGAATTACGTCAGCAAATGTATATGGCCCATGCGTCGCGGGGAAATAATAACAATGAACGCGATAATAAGTCGATTATTCAAAAGATCGTCAATCTACGTGTCGAGAAAGCAAAATTATTGGGTTTTGACACCCATGCCAACTTCGTGTTGGAAGAGCAAATGGCTCTTAAACCTGATACTGTTCACAAATTCCTTCATGAATTACTGGACGCTTCCATTGATTTTGCCCGGGCAGATGTTAAAGAGGTAAGTGACTTCGCGCGTGCGGAAGGATTAAATGATGAATTACAACGCTGGGACTATCTTTATTATAGTGAAAAACTGAAAACCAATAAATTCGGCTTGAACGATGAGATAACCAAGCCCTATTTCCAACTGGAAAATGTAGAGAAAGGGATTTTTAGTTTAGCCAAAAAACTCTATGGGCTTTCGTTTAAATTAAATGAGAATATTGAAGGATATCACTCCGAAGCAAAAGCTTATGAGGTATTTGATGAAGATGGCTCCTTTTTGAGTGTGCTTTATGTGGATTACCATCCGCGCGCCACCAAACAAGGAGGGGCCTGGATGACTTCATTCAGAGAGCAACACCACGAAAATGGGAATGATATCCGGCCACATATTTCGATCGTGTGTAATTTCACACGTTCCACTGAACAGCAACCTTCCTTATTAACCTTTATGGAAGTAACCACTTTCCTGCATGAATTTGGACACGCCTTGCATGGCATGCTCAGCAAGGTTACCTACGAAAGTCTGGCTGGAACAAGTGTTTATCGAGATTTTGTGGAATTGCCTTCGCAGATTATGGAAAACTGGGCCACACAACGAGAATGGCTACAGGAAGTTGGCGTCCACTACAAAACCGGTGAAGTGATTCCTGAGGAACTTATTCAAAAACTAATTGACAGTGATAACTTCCAAAGTGGTTATGCCATGGTGCGTCAATTAAGTTTCGGACTCAACGATATGGCCTGGCATACATTGTCTGTACCATTTGATGGCGATGTTATTGAATTTGAAAAGTCAGCCATTGCCCAAACGGAGCTATTTGCCCCCATTGAAAACCTGGCAGTAAGTACCGCCTTTTCGCACATTTTTGATGGCGGGTATGCTTCGGGGTATTATGGTTATAAATGGGCTGAAGTATTGGATGCCGATGCTTTCGAGGCGTTTTTGGAGAATGGTATCTATAATCGTGAAACAGCACGAAAATTCAGGCGTGAGATATTGGAGAAAGGAGGCACTCGTCATCCGATGGAGCTATACAAATCTTTCCGTGGTAAAGAGCCCTCCATTGAACCCTTATTGAAGCGAAGTGGATTAATCAAATAAACCATATACTAGTTCGCTAAAAAACAATATCATCCCGAAAGGAGGCCTTATTAAGACCTCCTTTTCTTTTTAGCCTCAAAGAATACCGTTTACCAATCAAAACGATTGATAAAAATATCGATCTGTGATTGTCTATCGGCTTTTACCTTTGATAATAGTTTGTTTCAAACAAATCTTTCGCCCATTCCCGGGCAACTGACTTCAGACAGTGAGGTTATACATTATAGAATGGAAATCCAACCAATCAATTGATTATAAAGATCTCCGATCACATCACCAAACTACTAATTCATACACACATCTAACTACGACTCATAAACAATCGCTTTGCATCCTATATAATTTTAAAAACACCCTATTTCATAAAACCCCTCCTTCAAACATTCTGAATAAAAAATAGTTCGCACACAACCTTTTTAACAAAGCATCAATCTCCACACTAAACTCCTATAACACTCTACCGCTGTTACTTTCATACACAACTCGTCAGTATACAGGCATTATATCAACACATCCAGGCGTCTATTTTTTTTTATTTAATTATATTTGCACTACTTTTGTTCGTATAGAAACTAATTATATCCACAACCTACTTCATTGGATAAAATTTGAAAAGGACTTTATGATGGTAATGTCAACACAACAACAGAGTATCATTTCCAAAATTGAAACAGACGGCGAAACATCTAAATGGCGGGATTGGAAATGGCAACTCAAACACTCAATCCGTAACATTGAAGATTTCCAACATTTAACAGGCATTAAATTTTCACCGGAAGAGATTGAAAACCTGGAAGCGACACAATCCAAATTCCCTCTTAGCATCACCCCATATTACCTGTCACTAATTGATGTGGACAATTACCAAAATGATCCCATCTTTAAACAATCATTTTTGAATCCGCTTGAATTGGAGATTAGCAAAGACGAACATTCTGATCCCTTATCGGAAGACAAGGATAGTCCTGTACCAGGTATTACACACCGTTATCCCGACCGTGTATTATTCATGGTCAGCAATGTATGTGCGATGTATTGCCGTCACTGCACACGTAAACGAAAAGTGGGGGATAAAGATTTCATCCCACAAAAAGACCAAATACAACAAGGCATTGAATACATCAAAAACAATCCACAAGTTAGAGACGTCTTGCTTTCGGGCGGTGATCCTTTCCTTTTACCAACCGATTATTTAGATTATATTCTCACTGAGCTCCGTCAGATTGAACATGTGGAAGTCGTTCGCATTGGAACCCGAATTCCAGTAGTACTACCCTACAGAGTGACCGATGAATTGGTTGATATGCTCAAGAAACACCATCCGATCTGGATCAATACTCACTTTAATCACCCACGTGAGATGACCCAATCAGCACGTCAGTCGCTGAGGAAATTAGCTGATGCCGGCATTCCGTTAGGTAATCAAAGTGTTTTATTAGCAGGCGTAAACGATTGCCAACGCATCATAAAAAAATTAGTTCACGATCTGGTAAAAAACAGAGTACGCCCTTATTACCTCTATCAATGTGATTTATCAGAAGGGCTTAGTCATTTCCGTACCCCAATAGGTAAAGGTATTGAAATCATCGAAAGTCTGATTGGACATACCAGCGGGTTTGCAGTACCTACCTATGTGATAGATGCACCTGGTGGTGGGGGTAAAATTCCGGTGATGCCCAATTACATCATCTCCTGGTCGACCAACAAAGTGATTATTCGAAATTATGAAGGTATTATCACATCCTATAAAGAACCGGACGATTACAAAGCCACTTTCTGTGACCGGAATTGTGAAACTTGCGACCTGGAGTTAAAATTGGCTCCTGGCACGGAAGAAAAGTCAGTAGGTATTGAGAGCCTCTTAGCGGATCACAACAACACGATCTCACTCATTCCATCGGAAAATGAACGTTTCAAAAGAAGAAACGATGGATAAAACAGAAAAAATAGGTCAGTCGTTAATTCAACATGGCAAAGATAGTAATCGAATTTATTTGATGAAGCTGCATCCGTCTGATGCAGCCTCCATCATTTCTGTTCTTTTTGACTTAGCCCACAAAAATGGATACACTAAGATATTTGCTAAAATCCCCTCAACGTATTATCCGTTGTTTTTATCTGCTGGTTTTCAAATCGAAGCCAGCATACCTGGTTTTTATGATGGAAATGAGGATGGGTTGTTTTTAGGATATTACCTTGATGCATCACGTAAATTAATTAAAAACAAATACCTAAAAACCTTAGGTGAACTATTAACATCTGAGGCCAATCCGATCGATCAACAAAAGCTGGATCAGTATTCATTCAGAATACTGAATGAAAAAGATATTGAGCAAATGATCGCTGTGTTTCGTCAAGTATTTGCCTCGTACCCCTTCCCCATTTTCGACCCACACTATCTCAAAGAAACGATGGAAGATGGCGTCATCTACTTTGGTGCATTTACAGACGAGCGCCTGACAGGTATATCCTCAGCCGAAACAGATGCTTCCTCCTTAAATGCCGAAATGACGGATTTTGCTGTTCTGCATGAAGCACGTGGTAAGCGACTCGCGCTTCACTTATTAAACCAAATGGAACAGCATTTAAAAAACAGTTCGTATAAAACACTTTATACTATTGCACGGCTTCATTCTCCTTCCATGAATAAAACCTTTATGAACATGAGGTATAAATTTGCAGGCACATTAATCAACAATACGCAAATCAGTGGTGGGATTGAAAGCATGAATATATGGTATAAGAACATTTAGTGCTCATGACAGTGATCGATTTTGTTATTATTGCGATTTACCTGGCTGTGGTTCTTTATATTGGATACTACTTTCATAAACGTAATAAAGGAGCTGAGGACTTTTACGTGGGTGGCCGAAATATGAGCAAATGGCACCTTGGACTCTCAGTGGTGGCTACCGATGTCGGCGGTGGTTTCTCCATCGGACTGGGCGGATTAGGTTTTACCATGGGGCTGGCCGGTAGCTGGCTGCTGTTCTCCGGACTTGTTGGAGCATGGGTAGCTGCAGTCATACTCATTCCTAAAGTTTATAGTACCGCTAAACTACATCGTTTTCTAACTTTTCCGGAGCTTTTAAAACATCACTACGGAAGTCGAATAGCCTTGTGGGCAGGTATCATTTCAGCCATTGGCTATATAGGCTTCACCGGATCACAGGTACTGGCAGGCGCCAAACTAACAGCTGCCACCATTGATGGATTGACCTTTCACCATGCCGTTTTTATCCTTGGGGCTGTTGCTATTATCTACACAGCTATGGGTGGCATAAAAGCGGTCATTTACACCGACACCATTCAATGGATTATCCTATTATCCGGCTTATTGTTCATTGGTGTTCCTTTTGCCTTGATTAAGAATGGCGGTTGGACAGAAGCCATGGCCGGCATTCCTATGGAATTAAAACAACTAACAAATATATCCTGGTCAACAATGGTGAATTGGATGTTTACCATTATCCCTATTTGGTTTATTGGGATGACTCTGTACCAGCGCATTTATGCGGCCAAATCCGAACAAGAAGCTAAAAAAGCCTGGTTCATTGCCGGTTTATTTGAATATCCTATCATGGCCATGTTGGGTGTTTTTCTGGGATTAATGGCGAGAGTATCGCTTGGAAACGGATTGATGCCCGGCACCATTGATGGCATCGATCCTGAATCGGCCATGCCGCAAATGTTAAAATATATTATTCCAACCGGTGCATTAGGTCTCATTTTAGCGGCCTATTTCTCAGCTATTTTATCAACTGCAGACAGCTGTCTGATGGCCGCATCCGGAAATATTATCAGCGATGTTTTGAGGATTAAGGGAACAGCTGGTTCATTAAAATTGGTACAGCTGGCCACTTTTTTGATTGGAGGCTTATCAATTGCTGTTGCCTTATTGATTCCGAGCGTGTTGGAATTAATGTTACTGGCCTACGCTTTTATGGTTTCCGGACTGTTTATACCTGTTTTGGGTTTCCTCTTTTTCACAAAACCCAGTAAGCTTGGAGCAGGAGCATCAATGATTACAGGAGCAAGCACCATGGCAATACTGGAGTTCGCCCCGTTAAAGCTGCCTTATGCTTTATCCCCTGTAGTATTTAGTGTCTTTATATCGTTATTGGCCTTTTTACTATTTCAGCTGTTATCAACAAAAAGAACCGAGTAGCTAGTGGAATGATTTGCATATTATAGTATTTATTATTCCAGGGGTATGTTTTACACAAACTAATTGTAAAACAGAGCTCTCAAGCCTTGATAAGCTAACAAAAGAAGAGATAACTTGGGGAACGGATTGTGCGAAGAAATCTCTCGCAAAGCAGCTATGGCGCAGAGAAATATACCAAGACATAATGATACTCATCGCTGCGTTCCTGCGCCCCTGCGAGGAATATGAAAATCTCAAAAAAGAGTTATATGGTAGCGCACAAAGTTCAGGAAAAGAAAACAGCCACAGAGCTGATATGAGGCAGCGACGATAAACAGGTAGGCATGCAAGAACGGCCATTAGGAGCAGAAGATGGGTCATTAGGAACGCATGAAACGCTATTAGGAACAGAAGGTGGTCTCTTAGGATTAGAAGATAGCCTCTTAGGAAGGGATGGTAGCCTTTTAGGAAGGGACGGTAGCCTCTTAGGAAAGGACGGTAGCCTCTTAGGAACGCATGCGGGGGTATGTTAAACAGAAACACAGTTTGTTTGGCAGAGCAAAACAACAAGTTGTTTCTAAAAACGCAAAAGATAACCATCGGCCTTGTTATTATTGCGAATCCAGTGATGAAATCCGTGTTAATCTGTGGTTAAAAAAGAGTTATATGATAGCTGCACAGAAGAAAATGCAAATACCAAAAACAATTTCATCTTGAGATCACTGATGTGGTTTCGCTTCGCTTCAACCGGAATGCACTGTTATACAATTAACACCTTTCCATAGTCTCCCCTTTTGGGGAGATCCCGGTTTACCGGGAGAGGGGCTTTCCGCCGTAATGTAATCGTTTAGCGTATATTGCAATTGAGCGGCGGGCTTTTTGGTTTACTTTTTTGGCTGTAGAATTGGAACAAAGTGGAAATCGTGAACACCATAAATGAATATACATGGGTGAACAAATAAAGTAATCCCTGTTCACCGGGAGAGCACTTATATGAAAAGAGTTGATTATGTGTTATACAAGTATAAATTGTGAAAAAAAGCAGATGAAAATAAATACTATAATATGGTGTTTGTACCACCAGGCTATCGGGTATTAACATCACAAACGGTACTAATAATTTTGTTGTATCATCCACTAACCATTATTCTCAGTAACATCCACATCAACATCCACATTATTCTCCCCGGTAAGCATTGGATAAGCACCCAGCTCATCAATCTCGAGCATTTCAATCAATACATCAAGTGCTTCGTTAATGGAAACGACCTGTTCGTCGGAGAGGTGATTTAGCTTAGATAATAAACGCTGTTGGAGAAGATTAGGAGTTTGTTCTAATAAATTATCTCCTGCTGAAGTTAATGTAATATTAGTCACCCGTTTATCCCCTACTTTTGGTAAGCGCGCTAAAAAGCCTTTTTTTTCAAGCCGATCAATAATCCCTGTAACCGTACTGCTATTCAAATTCAAATGGGATCTGATATCCTTTTGAGTAGCCTGATAACCGGCAGCAGCTTTCAGGTATTCCAGACATAAAATTTGAGGAATACTAACCCCAAAATCTTTTTGTACCTTTTTAGATTCCAGATTTATACTGCGAACAATACGTCTTACTTTTATTAAAATATTTTTAAAATCCATTCTTTCCTCGCTTAATGGCTCAAAAGTAGGAACAAAAAAACAGGAATGGAACAGATGTCTGCTTAAATATGAATGCTTTTAAAAATAAAACACAAAAGGGAGTTTCCCCAGATAGAAACTCCCTTGGCACTTAACTTAACCCCTCTCATCAAATCAAAACCCTATTTGTATCATCAGAGTATTTTAATATTCCATCCTTCAGCAAACCAATAATCTTACGACGTCCCTTGATTTGTGATAACTTTAAATCTTTAAGAATTTGTCCGATGTAAACGGGTTTATTGACTTTAACATATTCAACAATAGATTTTTCAACGGATTTGTAAGATTTCCCTTTCATGATTTCAATTTGATTTGTGGTTTATATAACATTAACAGATAAAATCCGAACTAAGCTCATAAAACAGTGCTTTTACATCGATCAACTAACACTATCTAATTTACCCCATTAATCCCACAAATTCAACCCCCTTAATCAAAAAAAAGGAAGAATTATACGTTTATAACTCTTCCTTCTTATCCGGCAAATACCAGTTCTTACTTATTCAAAGACCAGCATTCTACATATGATTATTAACTCAATCATTTTTGTCTGTTCCTTCCTCAAATACCTTGCTTGTTATTAGTGTAATTAGAGATAAAATCCAACCGTATTTCCTGATAAAGCTGATGAATTTGCTCCATTCTCTGAACCGTCAGATCAGTCAAATACTGAGCTGCTTTCTTGGGATTTTTATTCAATAATTCCTGAACTTTGGCATCTACACTTTTTTGATCCTTAAAAAAAGACTGCTCCAGCGGATCCCGTTTAGAAGTTAATAATTGATGCGCATCCTGCCATTTTAAATACATCAGGTTATCCACAAAATCAACACACCAGCGAATACTGTTTTCCTGGAAATAATCCGGGTTATAAACCTTGTAACATTCTGCCACATCTGTCACTCCTGAATAAATAGGGACATAGGCGCTGGTATAAGCATTATCGACATAAAACCAATAAATTCCGCCTACTTCATTGGGTAACCAGCCTCGTAACTGGGCAATCATTCCGTATTCACCTCTCGCACGAGCCACATTGCGGCGACTATTAATTTTCATTACCTGACGCATCTCTTTGGTCGGAAATGGGGTGGCAATGGCACTTTTGATCATTTTTCCTTCTTTTCCCGGATAATACCAGGCCGGTGCATTCTCTTTGTCATATATGGTACCAGAAAAAGTAGATCGCTGGAAGGCCATGATGTCCTGCACAGCCAATTTCCTTTCAGGTTTTACAGAAAACGGATAAAGCGAAACAGGCTCCACATACTGGGTATACTGATCTTCACCAGCCCATGGTGAGTCAGTAAAGCGATCAGGCCATTGCTTGAAATTCGGCGCATAAGTAGCATAAAACAACCAAAAACGGGAAGTCGCCCATTCACGAGGGATAGGTGAATAGGCCTCCTGCCAAATAAATGGTTTACCCGATGCCGGATTATACCAACCGCGATCAATGGCTTCTTGTTTATAGTTCGCTGAAGCTCTAAAATTCGTTTTATCTTCCACATTGATCTGTTTGATGATGCTCCAATTGGGAATTATCATGACATGATCATCGGGAACCCGCTGAGCGGCCCAGATACAACCTGGTTTTCCATTATCCGGTGTCCATTCATTACCCACACTAAACACTTCCAGTACCCAGATTTCATTCACATCAGCAATGACCAAAGACTCACTTTCATCCACACAGGAAGGTAAGAAACCGTACGTTTCCAGCAATTCAGTAATGACCTTTAAAGCCTCTTCAGCTGTTTGACAACGTTGAAGAGCAAAGGCCTGAGCCTGTTCAATGGTCATGATTTGTTTACAAATCGAACGGTCCAGTTTGAGTTCATCCCGTTGACTCAGGGTACTTTCCCCGATGGCCAGCTGGTGGGCATTCATCTGGGGATAAGCAGTCTGAAAATAACTATTGGTTTGTGCCACTTGCGGAATATGACCGATCACATCGCCATAGTTGCCCAATTGACGGCCTGTTTCAGTCATGCCCCAATACACAGGTGCTTTGTCCCCCGCTTTATAGGATTGACCTGGTACCAGGTGCAGTCGACAATCAGGACCGGCATCGGTATGAGATACGATCACCGAGCCATCCACAGATGCTTTTTTACCCACTGCAATAACAGTGCAGGCATTCGTGTGATTTAGTGATAACAAATAGGTCGTGAAGACCAGATATAAGAATAATTTATTCATCGTTTATTTTTTTTATGAAAGGGGTACTCCTACAAAATTAACATTTGTATTGCGCTCAAGCCCCCTTGATGTTTTCTTGATTCTACCTAAAAATAAAACCCTCCCGAAGCGGATCAACCGGATCAAACCAAAACTCATTACGCCCCGTTAACCAGGCTTTTCCGGTAACTTCGGGTATCACAGCTTTATGCGGGCCATAAGTGGTTGATTCGGTCACTTTAACTTCCATGGTAGATCCCAATATACTTTCGATGGTAATCGATTCATTTATCTTCAACTCCCCTTTGGCATAATGAAGCGCAGC
Source organism: Marinilabiliaceae bacterium (assembly GCA_016342595.1). Classification (GTDB taxonomy): domain Bacteria; phylum Bacteroidota; class Bacteroidia; order Bacteroidales; family Marinilabiliaceae; genus JAEINY01. Next base: position 7,151 of record JAEINY010000012.1, on the reverse strand, counting down.
TCGTGCACTCACACCAGACCCCGTAGCTGAACGATCCACTTCACCTTCAGCGAAGATGCAGACATTGCGACTGTGATGATTCGGATCCAGTGGTGCACCAGTAAAAATAGTGCCATACAGAAAACTCAAGTCCGGCTCATAGGGATGCGTAATCGGAAACTTTTCCATCACTGCATACTTAATACGCCGCCCCCAATCAATGAGCTGATTATAATCTTTCTCCTCCAGGCCAATGCCTAACTCATCGGCATTTACAAAGGCATAAAAGGCACCTCCATAAGCGACGTCAAACTGCACTGTACCAATCCCTGGTACCTCTACGATCGCGTCCTTCAATAAAAGAAAAGAAGGTACATTAAGGAACGACACACTCTCCACCACTCCTTTGGATCGATGCGCTTTGGCACGAATCAACCCGGGAGGTGCATCAATAATCAGCTCCGGCCGATCGCCTTCCTTTTCAATCATACCGGTATCAAATACCAATTTGGTCAGCGCGATAATGGCATGGCCACACATGGTACTGTATCCTTCATTGTGCAGAAAAAAAGTACCAAAATCAGCATCTTTTGTAATGGGTTCAGTGATCAGCGCTCCATACATATCAGCATGACCACGGGGTTCAAACATGGTACCGGTTCGGATATGATCCATATGATCGCGAAAATAACGCCGTTTCTCCAGGATCGTTTTTCCCTGAATGGCTGGCAGACCGCCATATAAAACACGGAGGGGTTCTCCCCCGGTATGTAAATCAATAGTTTTTACCGACAGCCAATTTTGGGGAGGCTCCCAGTTCCAGTTTTGTAGATTTTGCATTATAGGTTTAGTAAGGGTAATGAGTTATAAAAGGGTTCAGTGTATGAATATTTCCATTATAGTCCTAAATAGGATTTCTTTTTATATAAGCGCTCAAGCCGCGCAGGCTTTTACTTTTTTTCTACAGCAAAAAAAACGTAAACAAAAAATGCCGCTGCTGTCAATAAATAACTAAAATTTAACTCCTTTACGCTGAAAGAAAATAACTCTCCCGATAAAGAACCTTGTGGAATTTGGTTCCCAAATCCCTACAAGTACTAAATCGGGATCAAACAGATTTTCTTTTAACCGCTACAATCCATTAAATTTCTTAACGTTATTTCTTGAAGGCAGATCGAAAAAGAAACTCTGGCACCTGAAATCATTCTTAAGCGATAATTAAAGCCTATTACAATTGATTATCAAACTATATATAGATCACTTTTGAAATATTTCTATTAAACATTCACTGAATAACCAATTCCATCCAATCGGGCACGTTCATAGACCAGCTTGGCAGCAAACAAATCGAATAAGCCCTGTCCAACAGTCTTGAAAAGCCGCGTTTCACGAAAACTAATCTCCTGCGGACTCTCTATCAGATCCACAATATGTCGAATTTGATTGGCCTCAATCCATTTGTTTTCAAGCGGGAAAATCAAATCACCACTCTCTTTGCGACCATGATCGGCATCAATCCATACCTGATCAATTAAGCGGAACAGCGATTCGGGCAATTCGCGCATATTGGGTTTATAAGATCCAACGCTGATGATCGTTTTACCCAATAACATATCTTCCAAATTAGGCAAAACGGGTATTTCAGAAGTGGTGGCCGTAATGATAACTTCACTGTTTTTAACCAACTGTTGTTCATCTTCACAAATGGCCACCTCTACATTAGGTAAGCGTTCTGTCATGAAGTTAAGAAATTCCTGCACCATTTTTATGGATCGATCATAGACATAGATGCGTTCTATATCACGTTCATGAGCAGCTAACCAGGCAATGTGCCGACCTTGAGCACCTGCGCCTATCACGCCAATGGAATGAATCAGAGGATCGGTTAAATGCCTCACTCCCACCGAAGCCACAGCGGCTGTACGCATAGCAGTCAGTTTCGCACCATTCAATAGTGCCACTGCTTCACCTGTACGGCCTTCGTTTAACAACACGGTCCCATGAATCACCGGTTCGCCCAGTTCGGCATTACCCGGAAACACAGAAACCAATTTGGTAGTAAACATATCAGGCCCCACAGAAGGCATCACCAATAAGGTATTGCCATCCATTTCCACATGCATGCGGTCAGGGGTAAAATAGTCTTTATCGGCACTTGCTTTTAAAGCCAGCTCCATGACATCAGTCCAGAGATGGGGAGGAGCAGCTTTTTCAATGGCTTCGGATGAAAGTATCAGCATAATTTATGGTTTAGAATGCATTTAATCGTTCGCGTTCCACATCCGCAATGGTTTTGGGAAGTGGCTGACCCAGCAGACGATATCCATCGGCAGTAATCAGGAAGTCCTCCTCATTACGGCATCCGCCAAAGTCTTTGTATTGTTCAATTTTATCGTAATTTAAGAAATCCGTGAATCGTTTTTCCGATTTCCATAAATCAATCAATTGCGGAATAAAATATACCCCCGGCTCAATGGTGAGGACAAAGCCCGGTTCTAATTTACGACCTAAACGTAATGATTTCAGCCCAAACTGTGTACTCTTGGCTTCGTTAGCGTAGCCTACGTACTGTTCGCCCAGATCTTCCATATCATGCACATCCAGGCCCATCATGTGGCCTAATCCACAAGGGAAAAACATGGCATGTGCACCAGCGGCTACCCCTTCATCGATATCCCCTTTTACAAATCCCAGCTCTTTCATGCCGCGCATGACTTCACGGGCTGACTCAAAATAAACTTCTTTAAAGGCGACACCCGGTTTCATCATGGAGATGGCTTTCTCATGGGAATTCAAAGCCACCTGGTAAATCTCTTTTTGACGCGTGGTAAAGGTCTTTCCTACGGGGAAGGTACTGGACATATCACCGGCATACCCCATGCTGGTTTCAGCACCTGCGTCCAGCAAAAACATACGTCCCTCTTCCAGGCGGTTGCCATGATAATGGTTGTGCAAGGTTTGACCGTTAATGGTAGCAATCACCGGAAAGGAGATGTAGCCATCTTTTGACATGGCGATGCGTTCCATTTCGGCGGCTATCTCAGCCTCCAACATACCCGGACGAGCCATGCGCATGGCCGCCAAATGCATCTCAACAGTTGTATTAACCGCTTTCTCAATCTCTACAATCTCTTCGTTGGATTTATAGTTACGCTGTTTGATGACTGCTTTCACCAACTCCAATGAAGCTTTCTCTTTGACTTCAGCCGGCAATACACCCAGCCATTCGAACAATCTGATTTTACTCTCACCCCGATACACCGGTAAAAAATGCACCGGACGCCCCATGGCTTGCACTTGTTTCAAATCTTCAGCCAGCTGAGTGAGTGTTTTGGTGTTTGTGATACCACATTCACCGGCCCGCTCACGAATAGTTGGCTGATTGCCCATCCACACAATGTGATCAATGGTATAATCATCGCCATACATCCATTCTTCACCCGACTCCACATCAATGACGCCCACTAAATCGGGGTGATTTAAGCCGAAGAAATAAAGGAACGAGCTATCCTGACGATAGCGAAAGGTATTATCGGCATAATTCATGGGACTTTCACTGTTACCAACGAAAATGACCAATCCCTTATCTACATCCTGCTTGAGCTGTTGACGCCGCTTTATGTAAGTTTCTTTTGAAAACATGGTTTTAATAATTAAGGATTAATATACTGATTTTAAAGTTTATTTTCCATCCCGGGGAATGGTCTTTCTATTTTATTTTATACTCACGCGGTGGATTTATTTCCTGAAGATGCTTCACAAAGAAATCCCACCGTTTCCGAATCATGTATTTATCGTAATAGACCTGTCCATGATCCTTATTGGGAATCAACAGCAATTCAAAGTCTTTATTGGCTTTGATGAGCTCGGCTGCCAATCGCATGGAAGAAGTGGGATTCACATTTTGATCCTGATCGCCATGTACCAAAAGCAGATGCCCTTTTAAGTTGGAAGCCAGATTATAATTGGACTGTTCATCGTAATGCGCCCCTGCCGGATACCCCATGTAGAGCTCGGGCCACCAGGCTTTGGCTGCCCGATGATCATGGTTACCGGCAGTGGCCACACCTACTTTGTAAAAGTCGGAATAGACCAATAAAGCATGGGCGGCATCGTATCCACCAGCTGAGTGACCAAAGATGCCCACACGCGTGCTGTCCATCCAACTGTATTTCTCAGCCAATGTTTTGATGGCAATCATGTGATCGGGTCCACCGATATCCCCCAAGTTTTTGTAGGATACATCATGAAATGCTTTGGAGCGAAAAGCCGATCCCAGCCCATCAATGTTCACCATCACAAACCCCAATTGCGCCAATGGTGTGTCATCGTTTGACAAACCCCGATAGAAAGTTTTTGGCGCACGTATGGTTTGAGGCCCGCTGTACGTTCCGTCGATGACCGGGTATTTTTTATTGGGATCAAAGTTGGCAGGCTTGAATAATACTCCATAGATATCAGATGTTCCGTCCCGACCTTTCACCATAAATGGTTCCGGTGCCTGCCATCCCATGGCTTTCAACTCAGTGATATCCCCTTCTTCCAACCTGCAAATAACTTTTCCATCTTTCAAACGGCGCAGCACGGCCACGTTTGGTTTCTGAACGGTGGAATAATTATCCACTACAAAATTTTTATCGGGCGACAGGAAAAAGGTATGGTGCGCATCTTCCGATGATAACAGTTGCATCCCTGAGCCATCCAGATTCACGACATACAGGTGAGGGTAATAAGGATCACGACCTGCTTCTTTGCCACCGGCCGTGAAATAGACTTTTCGATTCTTTTCATCCAGATGAAGAATACTACGGACCACAAAGTCACCTTTGGTAATTTGGCTTTTCAACTCACCGGATTTCCAATCGTACAAATAGATGTGGTTCCATCCATCCCGTTCCGACAACCAGATAAACTCATCACTTCCTTCCAACACTTTTAAGTCATGATTGAGCGGATCCACATACGTATCGGCTGTTTCGCGCAAGACCACTCTGGAATTACCAGTTAAACCATTCACTTCAACCACTTCACAGGCCTTGTAACCACGCTCAAAACGCACTTGCCATGCCTTATCTGAATTTTTCATCCAGCTAAATCCGTAATTCAGGAAGGTGGCATTGGGTTTGAGATCAACAGGCGTGGATACATGTTTATCGGCATCCACCATCATATATTCAATGGTGGGCACAATGGAATCGCCGGCCAACGGGCGTTCATAACCATACACCCGGGCACGTTGTCCGCTTTCGGGTAAAATTTTATAGAGATAGAGGTTTTCTGCTTTTCGACGGTCATACTTGCCCACAATCAGGTGACGACTATCGGGACTCCAGGTGAGATCAGCATCCAGATCATGATCGGCTGACGTTTCAATATCTTTCGTGGAATACCAGGATGGTGAAACCCCATTACCAAAGGCCAGATTACCGTCTTGCGTCACTTGCACGGAATCGTCAGTACTCAGATTCTTAATCCATACATTGTAGTCGTGTACCACGGCCAGTTTTTGTTTATCAGGCGATAAAACACATAAGGCTCCATAAGATTTATCGGTTTTATAGGAAGACAATGCATAGGATTTAAGCTCACATTCCAACCACAAGCTATCAGTTTTAAAAGCGATGGACTTCCCCTTATCCAATAACTTGATCTTAGAAACGGGCAGTTCTTCCGACTTCACCTCTTTCTCCAATTTACTGGCAAGAGCGGCTGCTAATTTTTCGGCATTAAAGAGCGGTGCTTTCTTTCCGGTTTTGGTATTGACTTTCACATACTCTTTGCCATTAGGCGTGGTTACGGAATACCAAAACAAATCACTTTCGTCATCCCACTGGGGATTGACCCAGGAACGGTAGTACTTTTTTGTAATGTTTTCAGACATGAATTGCGTTGCCCGGTCGTAATCCGTTTTAGTAACCTGGCCACTAAGGGATAGACAAATGCAAAGCAAAACGAGTATTGCTTGTAGTTTATTCATAAGATATAGATTTTGGAAATACGCATTCAGTATCGTGAAGCTTCCGGAGAACTATGAAAGCTTATGGTTGCACACGATTCTTGATACCTTTAACAAGTATCAAAAAACATCGGCTTACCACTAAGAAGTAATGTCTATTGGATCCAGCACTCAAATAGCCCGGCACCAAATCGGCCGTAAAGGCTCACCAGAGCTAAAGATGAAAGGGGAAGGTTGGCAACGAATCGGGCAAAGGCCATTTTTTCCCACCGTTGGATGGAATACATTGAAGTTATTTGATTGGCCCGCGTCATTTTTGTGTGACTGATAATAATTATTGCAAGTGCAATTTAAAAAAATAATTGCTTCCTCATCTAAACTGCCTGCAAAATAGATAGTAATCACAGGGAAATGAATGATAATTATCAGCTGAAGCCAGATACTAGTGCGACAAATTGCAAGTTTAAGTATTTATTAATGGTGCCACCTACTGATATATTAAACACTTAATTACAATATATCAACTGCTTCGCAGTTTTCTTTAATGGAACCGCGAATTTAACGAATTACACGAATTCGTTTTCCGCCGGAAAACGTTAATTACCAGAAATTTTAATAATTCGTTTAATTAGCGTAATTCGCGGTTTAAAGAAAAAATTTATTTGATTGGAAGCAAAGTAAAATAATTACTTGAATTTAGAATTTGAAGCACTAGTGGAATGATTTGCATATTATAGTGTTTATTATTCAAGGGGTATATTTTGCACAAACTAATTGTAACATAGAGTCCTCAAGCCTTGACATGCTAACAAAAGCAGAGATAACGCTGAGAAAAGGGTAACACAGAGTTACACGAAGAAGCCACAGAGAGCCACAGAGCAAAACAACAAGTTGTTTCTAAAAACGCAAAAGATAACCATCGGTCTTGTTATTATGTCGAATCCAGTGATGAAATCCGTGTTAATCTGCGTAATCTGTGGATAAAAAAGAGTTATATAGTAGCCGCACAGAGGAAAATAAAGTTTAAATGATAATCAAAAGACCTTATTTCTTAAATGCAAATCTTAGTAGTGTATGATACACTGAGTGCCAAATACCTTATTTTAATAGAAATCCATCGGCAATAAGAATACAACCAATAATTTTAACCAGTAGAGTAGAATGGTGGGAGCACAAATACTCCCCCATCCCCTCGTCAAACCGTACGTGCGGTTTT
>JAEINY010000413.1 GCA_016342595.1 Marinilabiliaceae bacterium | reverse complement strand
TGGAATACAAATAACATAATAATTAAAAATCGTTGAAGTCTTGAAATTTCATTAGTTTTTAAACTGCACTCAATAATTTCACGTTTCATACATATTTGGCTGATTTAGGTGTCATAAACTACATTCAATAGATTGAAGAAGCATCATCTGCAATTTAATTCATGCTGATTTCATGACGGTTTGAAAACGTCTAAAAAGAATTAACCCAGTATTCACAAATACTAAAATTTTATAATGACTTAAAAAAACATACAGCCTATTATGAGATGTTCCTAAACAGACCTTGACGTTATCTGCTCTAAACAGGTCTTAGCTACTGTCGTTTTTATTCAAAATACTGACACCTGTTTCCTAAAAAGGTTCAAACGCCACCCTTTTTGCTCCAAATTCGAGGCTATTGAACTGCGGCTTTCTGTTTTTTTTCTTCGAAGACCGCCCAATGTAACTCCGGTTTCTCTGGAATAGGCCCCAAGTTGAGCCTTTTTGCTTCGATGATCTCCTTATTTTAATCCGCAGCCATCAAAATTTCATTCCATCTTGTCAGAAAAAGGGAGGAATTTCTCCCAAAAACTGACAAGGCCGAACCTATTTTTGACTCATCCGACTAAAAAAAAGTCAAAGACAGAGTGATTCTGGTAGATTTTTGAACTATTTAAGCCAAAAGCTGATTCTTTTTTCATGCCCTTAATCACCTGGTAACGCATAGTTGGGGTTTGGAAGGGAGATATTGATGTTCAGAGGGACTAAATCAATTATTAATGTTTAATTATTAATTGAAGCCACAAGTGGGATGTTACTTTGAATTTGAACAACATGTTGGTAAAAATCATCCCCTAATCATCTAAAGTAGAGGCTCTGATGTGCATCACCTTCTTTAAGGAGGCTCTCATAAACCTAAAATTATTAGAGCTACAATATAATCATCCGCAAACAATACACTGACTCAAAATTATAATACTTTCATCATCAGGTTTTATTTCATAATCAAATCTATCCTTCCGTTAGAATCCGTTCCCCCCCCACCTTTTACGACAGCACGAATGAAACACCCATTATTACCGTTTGCATCATTCGCAACTTGAAACAAGTACTTATTTTTTTTATTAGATTGTCCGGCATATCCCTCATGTGCTTCAAAAGCCACTACTTTTCCATCAGCTACTAGCGAAACTTCTCTGATGTCTAAACGATGATTCCCTTTAGTACACACAAACCGTACCCCTTTTATTTGATGAAGCAACTCCGATGCAACAGGCCACTCTATAGTCGCCCACTCTTGCTTCACACCAGATGGGAACCAATGGGCCAACACATTCGCACCCGACTCCGACAAAACCGGAATTTGTTCATTTAAGGCTTTTTGAACCAAGTGACCAGCCATAGCCACCGGATCGTCATAAGGTTCCACTTGAGAAATACCAGAAGCAGCTACCCAGGCCAGTTCCCAGCCTTTTTTATCGAATGACTGTCCGGTTTTTAATGCCTCCAATATACATGCCATACGCTCACGATAAAAATCGCGCACCAGGCCACTCCATACCCGGCATGAATAATCATTAACCGGAGGTCCCCAAACCGTTATTATCTGTCTGGCATTTGACTCATAGAACTGTTGCCATTCCGGATCATTGGTATGTGATTTAGCAAAATCCAACCATCTGTCAAGCCTGTTTAAAGGATGTGACTCCATCAAGTGATCCAGCTCCGTTAATAACTCCAGGCCACGTTTTCCGGCCACATCACCCGTTTCGGTTTCACCAACGGCATAGGCCTCCTTTGCGGCCTCGAACCAACCATCGGCTTTCAGCCCCAATAATAGTGCAGCTCTTTCAATGGCATCGGCCTTATAATTAAACGATTGTTTTAATTCCTTACTGCTTGATAAAAATAATTGAACAGCTTTATAAAATTCAGGTTTACGATTTACGCTACCATATCCACACTTTCCGAGTTGCCAACCGAACTGCGGATGAGGAATCAGCTGACTATAACAACTCTGACGAAACAATTTCCAGGAATCAACAAGCGCCTCAGAACATGCCCCGTATCGGTTTATACTGTATTGACGTAAATAATCATCAAGATTTATCGGCTTGTCACTCCAGGCAACATCGGTGAGCAACTCATAAACCACATTATTATTTTCCAACCCTTCCCCGGATATTGTAAAACCAACAAGGTTTTTCCTATTGGGTGAATGAAGCGCTTTTGCAGCACCGGAAGCATATAAGGAAAGATCGCCGGTATAAGCTGTTTTTGCCCCCATATTAGGTACAAATCCATATGCCCACTGTTTGCCATTAAAAGCATTCATAGGTTCCCAATTATTATTATAGTCGTTAGCATAATCCAAAATCAAAACCCGATCATCCGGCACATTACTAAACAACGCTTTAACCGTTTCAGCATTCCATATATGCCGTTGATAAGCGAACATCCAACCTTGAATCACCCAAACAGCATCCGCATCTCCAGCCTGAATAGTATTAAATGTTTTTTGTCCGTAAGAGGCTAACATTTCTGTAACCGGCTTATCTGATTTTGGTAATTCAAGTTCATTAAAACTATCCACCAGATAATATTTAGCATTCCCAAATTCCTTTTGCCATTCTTCCATGTACAATTTTGTAATTTTTGCAAAAAGCGCATCATTTGGCATAATTAACCATGGTCGTTGAGAATGAGGAAAACCGGCATTCCATAACGTTTCATGGAAAGCAGTGTTAGGATATAGTTTCTTAAGATCCTTTGGGACAAACCCATTAAAGGATTGAATAACTGGTTCAATTCCAAGATCATTCATTCTCTTTAACAACTTATGCTGTAAAGCTATTTGATCTTCATGCCAAAGGTCAGGAAGAGGTCCACCAACTTGACAAATACTTCCCATACGTGACCATGGCAAATGAGCAGGGCCAGTATAAAACTTGTCTATTTCTTTTTGAGTTAAACCTAATTTTGTATAAACTTTAGTCATAATTGCTTCAGAAGCAACAGGAGCCATTAGCATATTAAAACCATGCATGGCCTGCCAGTCAAGCTCCTGCACCCATCGATCCCAAGTCCAATATGGCGATGTATAACCGGAAGTAACGGCATTGTAGGCATGCCTAATTTTAAAGGGAGTTACAACCCTGGTAAGACTAACTTCCGGCCATTGTTCAGGTATCCGGAACTGCGGCCCGCTCCAATCCAACATGCCTAAATGTTGACTCTTCAAATAATCATACACCCCCCGGGTCAATGCAGAAACACTTGATCCATTAACCATTAAATTTCCATCGGCACTCTCATATTCATAAACATCCCGACCATCTTCAGCCGCAATTACCGACAGTTTTATATGTTTAGCCCCAGCCCCAAGCACACGCGTTAAAACACCTTTGGCCGATTTAATTACGTCCTTATCCCTTTTGTGTCCGTCATTCTTCATATTTTTTGCATGACACCCAATGGAAACCATAAGTACCCATGTAAATATTACTATCCGATTCATCATCACTTCGTTTTTAACTATTATCACAAAATCTAAACTTTAATTTTGTAACCACTAAGAACATTAGTCAATTAATATTTTACCCGTCAACTTTTCTATGAAAATATTCAGGTAATACACTTCTGTTTTAAGGATGTTT
>JAEINY010000412.1 GCA_016342595.1 Marinilabiliaceae bacterium | reverse complement strand
ACGGACTGAATGGCTGCCAATTGCTCAATCTCTGATGAAGGCAATAAAAAATTACGGGTGAGCAGCGTTAATTCATATTTACCGTTTTTCCTGGCTAACCATTCCAGGGCAGTAAATACCTCCAGTAATGCCTCCGTGAGATTGACTTTTGTTTGAGTTTTTTCAGCAATAATCTCCAGTTCCAATGGTTCCTTTTCCAGCGTTTCAAATAACCTGATGTGAATAGCTGTTTGAATAAGCTTAGGAATGTAGCTTTTATAAAGCAAATTATTAATCAAGCTATAGTCGGCTTGCGTTTTCAGTAAGACCATGATTTATTTAAATAATAAATTTCATTTATGATAACACGGAATTCGTTTTATACTCAGAATGATAGATCAAGTCACGCTTGCACTCCATGGGAGCATATTCCATTTGCAAGGTCACATGATCAATACTAAATTCCTGTTTGAGTATATTTTTAATCTGTTGACTCAACAGTTGTGTTTCACTGATGTAGCAATCATTGCTTACTACCACATGCCCCTCAAAATGTAATTGATCATCATTCAGTTGCCAAATATGTACATGATGAAGACCTGACATTATCTTTATTTTCTCCAATCGCTGACTTATTGCAATGACACTAACACCAGAAGGAGTCGCCTGCATCAGGATATTAAAACTTTCCTTTAGCACATGCCATGTATGGTGAATGATGTATATAGCCAAAATAGCAGTGATAAGTGGATCAATCCAATAAAATTGAAACTGCCATATTAAAACACCGCCCACAATCACCGCTACTGACGATAAAGTATCACCCATTAAGTGTAAGTAAGCTGCTTTGGTGTTAATGCTGTTATTTTTCTCTTTGTTGAGCAATAGAACAGATCCCAAATTGGCCAACAATCCTATAAAAGCAATGCTTAGCATCAACACACTTTTAATGGGTTCCGGATTAAAAAAGCGGTGTGCAGCCTCATAACATAAGTAAATACAGATAATGACAAGAAGAAAAGCATTCATAAATGCAGCCAGTATCTCCAGACGTTTGTATCCAAATGTTTTATTAAAATCAGCTTTTCGATGACTGAGCCGATTAGCTGCATATGCCAGTGCAATAGCCAAAGTATCACCTAAATTATGCAATGCATCCGAAAATAAAGCCAGACTATTGGAAAGAACACCACCCACAAGCTGAATAATGGTGATGAAGAAGTTAAGTAACGTTGCACCCAAAAGTCTTTTACCATTCAAATTCTGCCTTGTATGATGACAATTAGGATGATCATGAAGATGTGCCATGTTTTTATTGTTAGTCAATCATTTATGTTTTTCCTTAATTTAATACCCCACAAGTCCACACAACTCAATAAGGAACAATATTCGTATTTATTCAAAAAAATTTATTCCTCACACATTAACTTATGCCAACCGGCGGTTCCAAATGTCATGTATTCAGTGATAAACTGCTCTGTTTCATCATGGGTCAAGTTATGGGTAACAATTTCACCCATAATAGTTAACCACCACGAACTCATTGTGTGTATAAAAAACTCAGATATATTGGCGTTAATATGCGGATATTTTTCTTTCATTTTGTACAAATATTCCATTCCTACTATTGTACTTTCATTAGTAAACGTCTCTCTAAAATCCTGCAGAGAAGAGCCATAGGCCTTATATAATAATAACTTTAAATCAGGGCGATATTGCTCTACAAGCCCCACAAACATATCAATATTTTCTCTTTGATAATCTGTTGATTCAAATATATTTAGAGAGAGATTTTCCGGACTATTATGCGCCGCCATGACACTCTTTAATTTTGATAACAGAGGCTTAAGAACCTCTAAAAATAATTCATCTTTGTTTTTAAAATAATTATATATATTACTTAATCCCACTCCGGCGTTTTTAGCAATTGTACGCATTGACGTATCCTTAAAACCATTGTCTAAAAATTCACGACGTGCCTCATCAAGAGTGATTTGACGTATATTATCTTTTTGTGTCTGCATAAGTGAACAGCGTTCTTTTAAAAATCAAAAGTAAAGGATTGTATTATAATTTACAATACCAACATCTTAGTATTTATGAAAAAAACTCCACAACTATTCTATTTCAGAATAATACCGATTTGCGCCAACCACACCATTCAAGAAATAGGACTCCATAAAAAACTTGTCAAATGAGAATATTCTCACTAGGTTTGTATCGAGAATATTCTCACTATAACGCCTGCAATATTCTATGCCAAGAAGACGAAGTTTAAGAAAAGTAGTGGCCCCCCCAGCCTTTAAAGGATTCAAGCCTTATGGGATTTCAAGTGAATCAACCGACTCCGTTGATCTGCTTTACGAAGAGTATGAAGCTATCAAATTAGCCGATTACGATTTGATGAATCATCAGGAAGCTTCAAAATTAATGGGGGTATCACGACCTACTTTTGCCAGGATTTATGAAAGTGCCAGAAGAAAAATAGCCATGGCACTAGTGCAAACAAAAGAGATTAAAGCTGTTTATGGCAATGCCTGGCTTGATGAAAACTGGTTTATATGCGCCCATTGCAATGCCAGATTCTCGTTTCCGGCGAATACCACAGAGCACAAATGCCCCATATGCAAATCACAAGAAATTGATCCATTAAAAAAATAGATATGAAAACAGTAATTACTTCAACAGGAAAAGAATTGAGTGCGCATTTTGATAAGCGATTTGGTAGAGCTGCTTGCTTCTGCCTTTATAATGAAGAAACTGGAGAAACAAGTTTTATCGAAAATGAACACGCAGATGCCACTGGAGGTGCAGGAACAAAAGCATCGGAGAAAATGGTTGAATTAGGAGTGACAAAAATAATATCCGGTGATTTTGGTCCAAAAGCAAAAGATTTGCTTGACAAGTTTAACATACAAATGGTCATCCTACAAGACGATAACAATACCATTCAGGACATTATTAACAAATTTAAACCTTAAAAGCTTATTAAATGGCACATTTAGACAAAACCGGACCAGATGGTAAAGGAGCCAAAACAGGCCGGCAATTAGGGAATTGCAAAGAGACTGATAATAATGATTTGCTCAATAAATTAGGAAAAGGTCTCGGCCTGCGCCGACGAAGCGGCGGTGGAACAGGTCAGGGTAAAAGGTTTAAAAGTCATCAACTATAAAAAGGAGATTATTATGCCACGATTTGACAGAACAGGCCCACAGGGTCAAGGTTCCGGAACCGGAAGGGGATTAGGAAAATGTAATGCCCACAATCAGAAATCAAATGAAGATACCACTACGGATAATTCGGTAGGAGGTAAAAGATCAGGAAAAGGCTTGGGCAGAGGCTTGGGCCCTGGAAATGGTAGGGGAAGAGAAATGGGTAGAAGATAACAATAGATCCCACCTAATATCCTATAATTATTCAGTTCAACAATTCGTATCACGCAACTAATAAAACAAAATTAAAATGACACAAAAATTCGTAGTTCCCACCAGTAATGGAATTCTTGATCCACACTTTGGCCATTGCAGCCATTTTACAATAATCGAAGTAACAAACAATTTGATTATGGATGAAAGTATTATAGATGCCCCCCCCCATCAACCGGGAATACTCCCTCGTTTTTTGGCTGAGAAAGGCGCTACTGATGTCATAGCCGGAGGAATGGGACAAAGTGCTATTAATATATTTAATCAACA
>JAEINY010000411.1 GCA_016342595.1 Marinilabiliaceae bacterium | reverse complement strand
AAAAGCTGATATAGATTGGAATTACAACAAACAAAAGTTGGAACAATCAAAGAAATTAAGTTCGTAAAGTAGAATTACAGACATCCAATAATCATTGGTACATTCCTAATGCTGAATGATGAATCGTGTGTCTATCCAAAATACTAAACTATAAAAAATAATAGCCATGAAGAAAGCTACTTTTACATTTGGTTTTAGTTTATCAGAACTGATTCAACGCAATGACAAGGTATTGCAATTCATCGCACGCGATGCCGCCGATTTTACCCGTTTTGGCTATGGGGAGCCCTGGCGCACGGGCATTGAACAAACAGCCGGTGCCTTGCGCCTGATATTACCCGATGATTATTATGGGGCCCAACAGAAACATAAAACGCAACTGAAGAATGATTGCCGCAAGCACCTGGAACGTTTCATCGGCGATCTGCGCATCCGGGCCAAGTATTCACTGGGTGAGAAATCCTACGACTATCAAATGTATAACTTCACCAAGATAGGCACCTTAAACGATAAGGAGCTGATCACTTTCACCCTGCACATCATAAAAATAGCACAGAATCAATTGGCGCATCTGGCACTGCGCAATGCCGACCAGACGCTGATTGATAATATTGAAACAAGTCGCCAGGAGCTGGATGATGCCATTGATGACCAACAGATGGCGGTGAGTGAACGCCGTGAAATGCGTTTTAAACGCACCCAACTGGCCAATCAGCTCTACCAGTTCATCAGTGAGGCCTGCGACATTGGTAAGAACATCTGGAACGGCACCAATGATGCCTATTACACCGATTACGTGATATACGGCTCTAAACAAACCATCGACGAGGTGGAGGAACTGGAAGAGATGGAAGCAACAACCGGGGAGGAAACGGGTAACTAAGAATTTCGCTGACTATAGCCATTAGTTAGGGGGCTCTGCTGCTGTTTTGGTGGTGGGGCCTTTTTGATGTCATAAAACCGCAGAGATACACAGAGGACACGCGAAGGAGCACGGAGATTAAAAAAAAGAATTCACCGCAGAGGCACGGAGGCGCGGAGTTTTTTAATTAATTTCTCGCAGAGACGCTGAGACGCAGAGGTTTTTTTTGTATTTCCTCGCAGAGACGCGGAGGCGCAGAGTTTTTTTCTTGAAACTTGAAACTTTTGACTTGAAACTTGAAACTTGCAAAAACACCTACGCGCAGAGAAGTTCAACATCCTCTCGCAGAGGCGCGGAGGCGCGGAGGCGCGGAGGCGCGGAGGCGCGGAGGCGCAGAGTTTTTCCCTTGAAACTTGAAACCTGGCAACTTGAGACTTGAGACTTGAGACTTGAGACTTGAGACTTGGAACCAATTATGACTCCATTTCATCAAATAACGCATATTAAGACTTGATTATCTTTATTCCCTGTTATACCTTTGCTGTATACATTTAATATCATGAAACAGGGTGATATTATATTGACAGCTTAAAAAAACAGGAAATGGTAATTCTTAACAGCGAAAAGAAAATTGATGATTTTTTGGATCAGGAGAGTTATGAATTAATCATGAAAATGATGGAAAATGACGCCGCTGATTTTCTAAAATCCACACCTGAAACCATGTCATCGAATTGGATTGGAAAGGTGTCGTTATTTTCCGGATCAGATCATGAATATTCGAAAATAGTCCATGGTTTCTTGTTGCATTACGTGTGTCGCAATACCAAAGAGGGGTTTGAAATGGGGATCATCGAGATTAAAATACCTCTAACAGCTTTGGAAAGCCATTCCGTCCAGGTTGATTTGAAGGCCGAAAGGAAAAAACAGCATGGCATGAATATGTGTAATTAGTGCTTTCTTGGCAATAGCGCTTTTCTGTTTCCCGTTACCTCCTTCTCCACCCTAGCTCAAAGCTACAGGTCAAGCACTAGTGCTACAAACACTAAGTTATAGTATTTATTTTCATATGCTTTATTTCACAATTTAAACTTGTATAACACATAATCAACTCTTTTCATATAAGTGGTCTCCCCAAATGGGGAGAACATAGAAAAAGGCATTTAATGAACTCTCCCGATAAAGAACCTTGTGGGATTTGATGCTCAAATCCTTACAAGTTCTAAATCGGAATCAAACAACTTTTCTTTCTAATCGCCTCCATTACACCGTTCTTAACGCTATTGCCATTAGGCGGTGCGCACCTTAGTTGGCAGGTTGCACTATCGAGCATAATACGCAAAAATGAATAAATTCAAGTGTTAATTATATAGCAGTGCATTCAGGTTGAAGCGAAGCGAAAACACCTCAGTGATCTCAATACGAAATTGTTTTTGGTATTTGTATTTTTACTCTGTGGAACTCTGTGTTACAATTAGTTTGCGTAAAACATACCTCTGGAATAATAAATACTATAATATACAAATCATTGCACTAGCCACTAAGTCTCAAATTCACTAAAGTGCACAAAGTATTGATTATTCAAAAAGTAATCTTCTATTATTCTTTGTGATTTAGAGACTTGGTGGCATTTATTTGGCTTTTGAGACCGCCACGCTTTTCTATTCAAAAGAATCATTCTATCATTGCAAAAAAAATAAAACTGTGAAGATAATATCGTGGAATGTCAATGGCATCCGGGCCATTGCTAAAAAGGACTTTTTTGCCGACTTTGAGAAGATGGAGGCTGACATTCTCTGCCTGCAGGAAACCAAAGCACAGGATGAGCAGGTGAGTGAGACATTGGCCGATCTGAATGGATATCATGTATATGCCCATTCGGCCATTAAAAAGGGGTATTCAGGCACGGCCATTCTTTCAAAAACACCGGCCATTCAGGTGAGCAAAGGGATTGGCATGGCCGAACACGACACGGAAGGGCGCGTGCTATGTTTGGAATATGAGGCATTTTACATCGTGAATGTGTATGTCCCCAACTCGGGCAGTGACTTGAAGCGTCTGGCTTATCGTCAGACCTGGGATGCGGCTTTTTTGAGTTACCTGAAGAACCTGGAGAAAAGCAAACCGGTGATTGTGTGTGGTGATTTTAATGTGGCGCATAAAGCCATTGACCTGGCACGTCCCAAACCCAATTATAATAAGTCAGCCGGATTTATGCAGGAAGAGATTGATGGCATGGATAACTTCACCGCAGCGGGTTTGGTGGATACCTTCCGTCATTTTTATCCGGATGTAACGGATAAGTATTCCTGGTGGAGTTACCGGGCCGGTGCACGTGGCAAGAATGTGGGCTGGAGAATCGATTATTTTTTAGTGAGTAAGCATTTTATGCCACAAGTAAAAAGCGCCGATATTCTAAATGAGGTAATGGGATCGGATCATTGTCCGGTGGCGATTGAGTTAAAGAATTAGTTGCGCGGAGATACATAAAAGTTACATTGAGTTTTTTAAAAGCTCTGAAAGAACGACATCGTAATAGCATCCCGTAAAAACGGGACAGGTACGGTGCAGTGCAGCGGAGCCCTATGATAATAGGATGCCACGTAAAAACCGGCGCAACCAATGAGACGATAACCGCAGTCGGCTCCATGCGCCGGAATAGGCAAAACTTCTTTATCTGATTCTTTTACACAGAAGACACCATGTTGAATATTTAAAAAAACACAGAGGATTTACAAAAACAATACATGAGTCTAGTCTAAAAAGGTTTTTGCAATATTTATGTACACAATATGACATGTGTTAATTATAAATTACGAAAGAA
>JAEINY010000410.1 GCA_016342595.1 Marinilabiliaceae bacterium | reverse complement strand
GTTTGGTTTCAGCATACCTTTTTACCAATGCTGGAAAATTTATATGAGCGTACCTTGCGTAAATCCTTAGGGCGGGTGACAAGTAAAGTGTTGTTAGCTTCCAGTGTTGGACTATTTTTCTTCTCACTGGTTTTCTTTGGGGTAATGAAACCCAATATCATATTTTTTCCGGACAATGAACCACGCACCATCTACATGACGATGGAGTTACCCTTAGGGACAGATATTGAAGTGACGGATGAGGTGACGAAAAATGCAGAGCAAATTCTATATAGCACATTGGAGCCTTACATGCATATCGTAAAATCGGTGGGTGTGAGTGTTGGTAATGGTAAAGGTGGACTGTTTGATACTGGGCGATCTCCCAATAAATCATTGACCATCATTACATTTTTAGATTATCAGTTTCGTGAAGGTTTTAGTACCAGCGAAATTATGAAAGAACTAACTGCCAATTATAATGGTTTCATTGGTGCCAAGATCTTTATTGAAAAAGAAGCGAGTGGACCACCAGTTGGTAAACCTGTGAATATTGAAGTGTCGGGTGATGATTATCAGCGTTTGATTGATTTGACCACGGATATCAAGCGGGTCATTGATGAAGACCACATCTCAGGGATTGAGAATCTGGAATTGGATTTAAATATTAGTAAGCCAGAGATGCAGCTATTTATTGATCGCGATAAGGTACGTCGTATGGGGCTTTCAACACGTGATGTGGCTTTTGGTTTGCGTACTTCTTTGTATGGTAAAGAAATCAGCAAATACAAAGATGGCGAGGATGAGTACGACATTATGTTGCGACTGAAAGATGAATTTCGATATGATGTATCTACTCTGATGAACTTAAAGTTGAAAGTGGAGAAAAACGGAAAAAGTTATCACATTCCTATCTCATCGGTGGCCGATTTTGAATATGTATCCAGTTACGAAAAGATTAACCGCGTTGATAATAGTCGGGTAATTACCTTAAGTTCTAACGTGGTTGAAGGGTATAATGCCAATGAAATCAATGCACGAATCAAACAATTATTAGAGGAGTATAAAATGCCTGCCAATTACCGCTGGGAAATGACCGGTGAGCAAGAAAATCAGAAGGAAACATCGGATTTCTTGGTGGGAGCGCTATTGTTAGCCATCGCATTGATTGCTATGATCCTGATTACGCAATTTAATTCCGGGCCAAAACCATTGATCATCATCGGTACGGTCGGTTTAAGTACCATCGGTGTGTTTATGGGATTGGGAACCTTTCAGATGGATTTTGTGATTCTGATGACGGGTGTTGGTATTGTGTCCTTAGCGGGTATTGTGGTGAATAATGGTATTGTACTGATTGACTATGTGGACTTGATTCGGAAACAGAAGAAAGATTCCCTGGGATTAGGTGAACATGGACGTCTGTCGCGCGAAGATGAGGTGGATAGTGTGGTGCGTGCCGGTAAAACACGTTTGCGCCCTGTATTACTGACAGCTATTACTACCGTGCTGGGATTGATCCCCATGGCTGTGGGCTTGAACTTCGACTTTTTTGGTTTATTAGCAGAGTTTGACCCGCACATCTATTTTGGTGGTGATAATGCGGATTTCTGGGCACCCATGGCCTGGACGGTTATTTTCGGTTTATCTACATCTACCGTTTTGACCTTGATCATGGCGCCGGTGATGTATAACCTGGCCGTTCGCGTCCGTAACCGTTTTAGTGCCGGTCCTCAAAACGATTAATTAGTGTTTTTGAATACTATATAAAGGTCTTTCATTATTTTGAAGGGCCTTTTTTTTAGTCTTTCTGTCATCTCCCGTTTTTTATCTATATTCAAAACATTAATTAAACTTGGCGATGGATAAAAAGCAAGCATTAATCAACTGGTTTGAGTCGCACCCTCAGGGATATCTTCTTTTCTCCGGAGGATTTGACAGTAGTGCCATATTAGGTGCTGCCATGCAAGTCGGTGCTAATATTATCCCCATATGGGTCGATAATGGGTTTAACCGGGCATCGGCCGAAGAGATGCTGATCCAGGCACGTAATTTAGGATCTGAAAAACTGGAAGTGATCGATGTGACTCCGGGTCAAACCGTGGTAGAGAATCCTGTTAATCGCTGTTACCATTGCAAAAAGCACATTCTTTCACAGGTGCCACAGGATGGCTTACCTGTTTTTGATGGCACTACAGCCAGCGATTTGGGCAACTACCGGCCAGGTAAACAAGCCCTGGATGAATACAAAGTATTATCTCCCTTAGCTGAGCTGGGTATCACTTGCGGTGAAACCAAAGAATTAGCGATTTCTTTCGGGGCGGATCCCTTATTAAGTGACCTGGAGAGTTGTTTGGCCACGCGTATTAATTATTCTACGCTGTTAACGCCTGAACGCATTTCGGTTATACGTACCATTGAAAATCTATTTGTGGAGAAAACAGACGATTTTCATGTGCGCTGTCGCATTGATGATGTTGATCATCTGCGTATTGAACTAGCCAAACCGGAAAGTTACCGGGCGATAGCCGATGAGCAATTTCGTCAGCAATTATTCGATATAGGCAGTGAAGTAGGTCTCTTTGTCACGGTTGATATGAAGCGCTCCCGCCCTAACGAATACGATAAGCGGATAAAGATTTAATGATAAATTGTTAATGATTAGTGATTAATTGAAGCCTATCTCAATACACAAAACTAATGATCTGATGAAACCATGACTTTTGACGAACTATTTGATCAAATACAACAGGGTAACTTATCAAAAGAGGAGGCCCGCCGACATTTCTCTCTGGATTGGATGGAAACTGCCAGTCGTTATATACTGGATATTAACCGGGGCATGCGCACCAATATTCCTGAAATTATCTATGGTGAATATAAAACCTTGGAGCAAACCATTGAACTGACCGAGAAAATATTGGAGGAACACCCCCGGGTGGTTGTTTCGCGTAGTCCTTTTTATAAAGAGTTAGACCTGCATTTTAAAGAGCGCTTTCCGGTTTTATGGTCGGTTAATGCGACGGTGATTGGGGAAATGCCCGAAGCCAAAGGAACCGTGCTGGTCATTAGTGCCGGATCGGCTGATCATCCGGTGACTTATGAATGTGAGGTGATATTGAAAGCAGTCGGTGTACGGCCGGTGGTGTTTGAAGATCGGGGTATTGCGCATCCCACACGGGTATTGGAAGCTGTTAAAACAGGGATGGAACAAGATGTGTCGGCAGTGATAGTAGTAGCCGGTATGGAAGGGGCTTTGGCACCTTTTGTAGCTTCTTTAGTGCCGCTGCCGGTCATCGGGGTGCCTACTTCAGTGGGTTATGGTTTCCGCGCGAAGGAAGCGGCATTGACGAGTATGCTCGCTAGTTGTTCGCCTAATCTGACGGTGGTGAATATTGATGGTGGATTACGTGCGGCTGTCGTGGCGGCCTTGATTGCCAAGAACCGGTAGTAAAAGTTTTGTATCAAGGGAATTGTCATGTAAGGTATTATAATTTCCGGTCAGAATGGCTGTTTACTCAAATTTTTGATGTTTTGTAAGCGGTAGCATGGCCATCCAGCGCAATGATTTGAATATTATGATACTTATCGGTTCCTTAATGAAAACCTCCATAGTGTGTCCTGCCAACCAAGGTGCACACCGCCTAATTGCAATAGCGTTCAGAACGGTGTAATGGAGGCGAATAGAAAGAAAAACTGTTTGATTCCGTCTTAGAACTCATAGGTTTTTGGGAACCAAAATCCATGAAGTTCTTGAACGG
>JAEINY010000409.1 GCA_016342595.1 Marinilabiliaceae bacterium | reverse complement strand
CTTTAAACTCATACAATGTCATTGATGCCATTCAATTAAATAACTCAACCATAATAGTCACCGAAAAAAATGGTTTTTTTCGGATCGATGGGCGCTCATTAATAAAATGGAATACTGAAGCCAACCACATCCTGACTAAAAAACACATCAACAAGGCATTAGTCAACGCCAACAGATTGGTTATCGGCACCATTAGTGATGGCGTTTATATATTCAGCTCAAATGGAAAACTCCTGAAACACTTTGACAAAAGCAACGGTCTACAGAATAATACTGTACTGGACATCTTTTTTGATCACAATAACAAACTGTGGGTAGCACTGGATAAAGGCATTGATTATATTGATTTGGACCAACCCATTGAATTATTCGAAGATGCCACCGGAGCCTTAGGTTCTGTTTACGCCGCACAAATGCATGAAAAGCGGCTCTATTTAGGCACCAATCATGGCATCTTTAGCACTACCTGGCCACCGGTTGATAGCAAAGAAATAAGTGTTCAATTACATCCACACACACAAGGTCAATGTTGGTCTATCCTTAAAGCAGGCAATCAGCTATTATTTGGACACAATGATGGCACATACGTTACAAGAGGCCCCAACCTTTCCAAAATATCGTCCATTTCAGGAGGTTCTAAAATGGTTCTGCACCCACAAAATGGTATGTTATACCAAGGCACTTATATTGGTGTCGCTATCTACACAAAGGATAAAGAGGGCCTATGGAGGTTTAACGGTATGCTTCAAAACACCTCCATTCCTATCCGCTATTTAGAATTTGATTATGAAGGAAATCTATGGGCCAGCCACATCTACAAACACTTATACAGATTTAAACTCAATCCGGCGGCAAACGCCATATTAAGCACTACTGAATTTGGTGAAGCCCAAGGCTTTCTGTCAGACTATGATATTAATACATTTAAAGTTGATAATCGAATTGTATTCACTAATAATGATCGCATATTCACCTATAATGACATTGACCAATCCATTATTCCTTATACTCAACTGGAAAACCAATTGAAAAATTTTAGTGATGCCCGTTTGATTGCACAGCCTGAAACCAACGAATATTGGTTTACTAAAAAAACTGGCATTAAAGGTTACAAACTTATTGACGACTCGCTTCAATTCATACAACGAATAAACTACAAAACATTTAACCACTCACCTGTCGATCTTTTCGAAAATGTATCAAAACTCACGTCAGACACTTATCTTTTGGGACTTGAAGATGGTTTTTCAACCTATCAATTAAAGCAGGGGAAATCTTCATTCAAAAACAAATTTCAACTGAAGATTAAATCCATCCAAACAATGGATCAAAAAGGCGAAGTACGATTGCTACCACTTATCGTGAACGAAAAGATCATCCTTTCTTACGAAGAAAACAATCTCAAATTCACACTTTCAGCACCCGGCATTATCAATCAATCAATAAAATATTATTACAAGTTAAATTCGCAAAATGAATGGATCCCCTTAGTCGAAAACGAACTAAATATAAACAACCTAAAATGGGGATATTATTCCATCTCCTTTATGGCATTAAATCAATTATCGCAGCAAACAGAACAACAGAACTATAATTTTACAATAACACCTCCTCGGACAATGCATCCAATCGCCATTATCCTCTATGCATTGACTTTGTTGATTTTTGTTTTAAGTATCCGAAAAATAATGACCATCCGTTTAAAACAACAGAAACTAGTTTACCTGAAGAAACTCAAAAGACAAAATGAAAAACAGATTATTGAAATGAAAAATAAACTGCTACAGAATAAAGTGGCAGACAAATCAAAAGAGCTGGCTATCTACACAATGCTATTGAAGCGAAAAAATGAAGTGCTTACCGAATTGCGAGATGAAATTAATCATTTGGAACTTAGCAAAACAAAAAATAATGTACTAACCAAAGCCAATGCGTTAAAAATAATTAGCAATAATCTTTCGGATAAAAATGATTTAGAAGTGTTCAACCTCCACTTTAATGAAGGTCATGATAATTTCATTCAAAAACTTCGACATAAACATCCCGACCTTACTCCCAATGATTTACGACTATGCGCCTTTCTAAGGATGAACCTCATGTCAAAAGAAATAGCGCTTCTTCTAAACCTCACGCCACGAAGTGTTGAAGTGAAACGTTATCGATTACGAAAAAAACTGAATCTGAATACCGAAGACAATCTGACCAACTATTTATTGGAGTTATAAAAGAAAACCGGCAAGTACAGTTGCACTTGCCGGTTAGTTATTTGTTTTAAAGGTCTGACTATCGTTGTCTCACCTTTCCAATCCCCGAGTCTTTAATTTCTTTTACCTGTGGATTTCCCCCATACGTTAATCCACCCACTCCGGAATGGGTGACATAAATTTCTTCAGAAGCATATACTTTGATACCCCCTACACTGCTATTGTTGATCCGAAGGACCTTGGCCTGAAATTCTTCCATATTAACACCCCCTACACTGGAGTTTTTAACAACCGCTTTATCAGCTTTCCCTTCAATAAGTAAACGCCCAACGGTACTGAATTTACACTCGGTAGATCCTACATTCAATTTTAATTCAGTACTTCCCACACTGGACACCCTTACATTCAAATCATCAGCCACCAACTCATTGGTACAAATCACATTTCCCACACTGGCAATATTCAAATCATTGATTGATTTTACATGAATACGAATAATGAGTTTTTCGAAACTTCTGAAGCTCACATTCTCACGCGTTCTAACTTTCAACTGATCACCATTCTGTTGGATTTCAATGTAGTCATGCAAGTTTTCATCGGCCTCAACAATCACCTCTTCCTTATCCGATTGGGTTATTTCCACTTTACAGACCGTTTCAATCTTTAATCGACTAAACGCTTCCACGGCGTGGGTTTTGGTGTTCACATTTCCGTTTCCGGTCACTTTCTCGCCCATCACATCACAAGATAACAGGCTCACAATCATCAATACAGTCAGGATAAATAGCTTGTTCATAATTCTTTGTTCTATATTAATAGTTAAAATTCATACAAAATATATTGATAAGACTACTGAAGCGCGGTGTTAGTTACAGAAAAGTACAAAAAAATTCAATCTACCTTATCAGTTTACTTTTCACCCCTCATTCATCCCCTCCAATCGCCCCAGCACCTCACTTTTGTAACTTCGACTAATGGGGATTTCATTACTGCCCATCTCCAGGTATTCATTGGTAAAAGAATCAATTTTAGCAATGGCCACGACAAAGGAGCGATGCACCCGCAAGAAGTCCTTTTGAGGCAATTTAGCTTCAATATTAGAAATCGTCTCGCGGGTTACTATAGATCCATTGCTTAGGTGGATTTTAATATAGTCACTCAAACTCTCTACAAAGCGTATTTCCTGATAATCGATCTTCACCATTTTGCGATCCGATCGCACAAAGAAAAAGTCACTTCTCTCGGTAATAATCTCCTCCTTTACAACTGGTAGTATTGGAGTGTTTTCATCCATGTATTTATGGATAGCCTCTAACAGTCGCTCAAATGAGATGGGCTTGAGCAAATAATCCACTGCCCTCAAATCAAAACCATCCACAGCATATTCCCTATAAGCAGTGGTAAAGATGATCTTCACATCGCGATTGATGGTTTTGGCAAAGGCTAAACCAGATATCTCCGGCATATTAATGTCCAAAAAAATCAAATCCACCGGATGCGCGTTGAGACATTTGAAGGCATCCAGTGCATTTCTGCAA
>JAEINY010000408.1 GCA_016342595.1 Marinilabiliaceae bacterium | reverse complement strand
AATGGTGCAACCTACTGATATATGAAACACCTAATTACAATATGTCAACTGCTTCTCAGTTTTCTTTAATGGAACCGTGAATTTAACAAATTACACGAATTCGTTTTCCGCCGGAAAACGTTAATTACCAGAAATTTTAATAATTCGTTTAATTAGCGTAATTCGCGGTTTAAAGAAAAAATTTATTTGATTGGAAGCAAAGTAAAATAATTACTTGAATTTATAATTTGAAGCACTAGTTTATTAAATGTTGATTTGAAGTATCCGATAAATTGGTTTTTAAATCAAATTGTTTTTGGTAAATATATCTTGTAGTGGTTATTAATTGGATTATCTGCAGGTTATTGGGAAGATTACTTCATTATTCAATACAGCTTATCTAAACCGTGGTTTATACAGGTCTGATGAAGTAATCTTCCTCATTTAATCTATTATTCCGATTAAAAAGAAACTAAAAGTTTCGCGTTTGAAGCATTTACTTTTTAATGATTTTCTTCATCTCCCAATCATTCGTGGATCGGACCTGGATCAGATAGATTCCGTTTTCACAAGCAGACAGGTCAATTGTTTCTTCAGGTTGGTGAGTGGTTTTTTTCTGATAAACCATATTGCCTGTCACGTTGTATATGATGATGTTATCAATATTATCGGCCTTCACAGTAATCATACCGGTTGTTATAGATGGGTACACTTCAAGATGATTTATATTTTTCTCACCTATATCGGTTGCAAAGGGCTGTTTAATTAGTTTGGCCAATGCTGCACTTCCCTGATTGCCTGCCTTGTCGGTTAATGTTATTGACAGTGTTAGTTCTCCATCATCAAAAGCACTTACATCAATGCCTGTTATCTGGGCGCCCAGAGTCTTCAAATCGCCTGAACCAGTGATTTTATCTGCTCCCAGTCCTGAAATTCCCCAATTACAGGTGGCGTTTGCTTCCTCGTTTGTTATTGTGGATACACCGCTTCGATTTGCGCCAGTCATTTAAGTGGATTTGCGCCACTTATTCCGGTTTGATTTGCGCCATTAAGCAATAAGGATTATCGGTTCGATTTGTGCCACTCTTGGAAGATCAAAAGTAAACTCCTATATCGCATCAAAAAAAGCGATATGGCCAACACAATTGATCCAATGGATATAAAACAAATCATCACGCTGCACATAGATGGTGTCAGCAATCGAAAAATAGCAGAGACACTGGGCATTGCCCGGAACACCATCAATACTTACATACAGTTACTCAAGGCCTGCAATCGACCTATAGCGTCAATGCTAAACTATAGTGATCAGGAATTACGGGAACTTTTTCCTAACAAAACCACCATTGATAATGCGCGTTACGACGCGTTAATGCAGTTCTTTGAAAAGGTAAATGAGGCTCGTAATCACCCTGGTTTTACGTTCCAATACCATTACCATGAGTATATTAAGGAAACTACTAATCCATACAGTTACACCCAGTTTATGGAGCACTATCATCGCAAGTATGATAAAATAAAAGGCTCCATGAAACTGGAACATGAGGCTGGTAAGGAAGTCTTTATCGATTACGCCGGCAAGCACCTTTATCTGACTGACAGGAGCACCGGAGAACTGGTACCGGTGGAAGTATTTGTAGCCATTTTACCCAATAGTCAATACACTTATGTAGAAGCCTGCATGAGCCAGAAACGTGAGGATATGCTAACCTGCATGGAGCATACACTATCGTTTTACGGGGGTGTGCCTAAGGCTATTGTATCGGATAATTTAAAATCGGCCGTTACCCGGGCAAGTAAATATGAGCCTACAATAAACCGCAGCTTTAAAGATTTTGCACGTCATTACAACTGTGTTATCAATCCAACGCGCAGCTATGCACCACAAGATAAAGCCTTGGTAGAAAATGCTGTTCAGCTGGCGTATCAGCGTATCTATTATCCCATGCGCAACATGACCTTTTTCACATTGGAAGAGCTTAATCAGGAAATCAGACTTCTGCTAGAGAAGTACAACGACATGTTATTTACCCGCAAGGAAGCCAGCCGCAGAGAGCTCTTTCAATCAGTTGAGAGGCAATATCTGAAGCCACTGCCAAGCTCTTCATTTGAGCTTAAAGACTACTGTCGGGCAAAGGTTCAGAAAATGGGCTATGTTTACTTTTCGCCCGATAAGAGCTATTACAGCGTCCCTTATCGTTACATCGGCAAAAACACTCAAATACAATATACGGCTTCCTCTGTGGAAGTGTATTACAATCACGATCGCATTGCACTGCACAAGCGTAATCCTTCTAAAGGGGTATACATTACCAACAAAGAGCACATGAGTAGTTCGCACAAACATTACATTTCGTGGAGCCCCGATTTCTTTAGGAACAAAGCTACAGAACATGGCCCTAACGTGCTTGATTGCATTAACGTATTACTTGCGCGCTACGAATATCCGGAAGTAGCCTATAAGAGCTCCATGGGTATCATTCAGTTGCATAAACAATATGGCTCACAGCGCCTGGATACTGCCTGCAAACGAGCAGTGGCTCTTAACTGCTGTTCGTATAAGCGGATTAAGAACATACTGGAAAACAACCTTGATAAAGAAGGTTTTATTTCTGCACACATAAACAGTAACACGCCTCACATCCCGCAGCATGATAACATTCGCGGAGCACAGGCCTATCAATAAAAACACAGTACAATGAACAACAATCAAACAATTGAAAAACTCATGCAAATGCGTATGGGTGCTATGGCAAATCTGCATAAACAGTACATCAGCAATAACCAGATGAACGGCTTAACGCCGGATGAATACTTGTCCATATTGATTGATCATGAATGGGAAGATCGTCAGAACAAGAAGATTGACCGATTGGTGCAGCAGGCAGGGTTCCGTCAAAAAGCAAGCATTGCCGAGATAGACTATGCCGCCACCCGTAATCTGGAGCGCAACATGTTTAATCGTCTGGCCACACTTGATTTCATAGCCAGAAAGGAAAATATCATCCTTACCGGCCCCTCTGGTGTAGGTAATGTAAACTATATGGTAATGTAAAGTTAGTGTGCTAACTATCAGGCTTTATGATACCTATCTCTATTTTGCTTTACATTATGGTCTGACCTACAGTAATATTGCTTGATCAACAAATAAATCAAGTAATGGAAAAGCAAAAACAAACAATTGACAACTTGATGGATGCATTGTTCGATTACATGCGGCACATTCATCGAAGTGAAGGTACCATTTTGCGGTACTGCCGCAGATGGCAGAAAGTAAAAGTCTTTATGCTGAACAATGACGTTAAATACTACGATGCCAACGTAGAAAAGGCTTACTTAACCTCTGTACTTGGCGAATTCGATTATCATCAACTCAATCGAAAAGAGAAGGATTTAGTAAATGTAATAGAAGTCCTCACGGAGTTTCAAAAGACAGGTCGTGTTTTAATGGGGCCAAGGAAACGCAAGCCAAAGGTTTTCAAAGGTGAAATTGGGTGTATCATTACCGACTTCATAAACCATAGGGGTAGTGTATTAAAATTATCAAATAGTACTATCCAATCTTATATTTTTCATTTGTACCCTTTTTCTTGCTACATGCACCATAAGGGAGTAAAACAAATTTCCAATATCAAGCCCTCTGACATACTCTCCTATATTGAACAAATGAATCCTAATACTTCAGCGAATAAACACGTTTCCTTAACCCAACTTGAAAAAAATGTACCCAT
The DNA here is from genome assembly GCA_016342595.1 of Marinilabiliaceae bacterium. Classification (GTDB taxonomy): domain Bacteria; phylum Bacteroidota; class Bacteroidia; order Bacteroidales; family Marinilabiliaceae; genus JAEINY01. Next base: position 46 of record JAEINY010000408.1, on the reverse strand, counting down.
AAATGGCAAAAAAGTCAGTTTTTTTAATGAATTTTTGGGACTTTCA
>JAEINY010000407.1 GCA_016342595.1 Marinilabiliaceae bacterium | reverse complement strand
AGAAATCAATTGGGATGGGGATTTAATACACCCACACAATCATTGCTTGATGCCTACGAACCGGGTGATGTCAGGCGTGATGCCACCATTATTTTCCCGGGCGAAACCATGTGGGATGGGGTGAATATAATCGCTAATCCACCAAATCCATGGTACAACGAGAAAGCCTATTTTAGTAAAACCCTGGAAACCTTTGAGGGAGATTGGGAAACGAATAAAAACCTGCGCATTTTCAGGTATGCCGAGGTACTACTAATGAAGGCTGAAGCTGAAAATGAACTCAATAATTCAACGGATGCCCTTAAAGCGCTTAATGAAGTAAGATTACGTGCCAAATTGGGAGAAGTCACTGAAACAAATCAAGATGCTTTAAGATTATTAATCTGGAATGAGAGACGCGTTGAGTTGGCCTTCGAACATGATCGCACTTTTGATCTGCGTCGACAAGGACGTGCTGGTGAAGTGATGCGTGCGCATGGTAAAGATTATGTGGATGGCAAGCATGATCTGTTCCCTATTCCACAGCGTCAGATTGAATTGAGCGGTGGATTATTAAAGCAAAATCCAAATTATTAAAATGTCTTTATGAAAGAGCTTGTCTCATAAGCCATATAAATGCTACAAAGTCACAAACACTATAGCCATCGTGCCACCAAGTTTTCACTGAGGACTAGCTTAAGAAATTTTGCTCTTTGTGTTTTCTTTGAGTCTTGGTGTCTTAGTGGCAAAGCATTTATTTTCTTTGAGATATCCTCCTTTCTGCATACAATACATTAGGCTGTTATGAAAACGATAGGCTGGAAATACACTCGATTTTTACTACTGGGACTTGTGTTATCAGGAGTGATACAGGTTTTAGGGTGTAAGGACGATACGGAGACAGATGAGGTTATTCCACCGGAGAAACCCATTGAGATAGATAAGACCTACTTTCCGGAAAATACGCAACCACTCTTAGATGACTTGCATAAAAAAACGGTTGATTATTTTTGGAATACAGGCACCGATGGAGGTGCTGATCCAAATACGGGAATGGCCTTTGAAGGTGCCGATAGAAGGGGAGTTGTAACCTCCGGAGGAACCGGATTTGGCGTAATGGCCATCATCTCCGGCGTTGAGCGCGGTTGGATTGACAGAGGAGCTGCTGCAGAGCGCATGTTGAAATTGGTTCACTTTCTGGGGAAAGCAGATCGTTATCACGGCGCCTGGTCGCATTGGATGAATCCCTCTACAGGTGAAGCATTGCCTTGGGGAGGCCTAAAAGGTGGCGATTTATTAGAGTCTTGTTTGTTGATGGAAGGGCTTTTAACAGCCCGGGAGTACTATGATGGGGCGAATGCCATTGAAACAGAAGTCCGGGATTCGATTAATAGTTTCTATCAAACAATTGAATTCGATTGGTTTACCAATGGGCAAGAGTACCTGCACTGGTCATGGTATCCGGCTCAGAATGGACAGGATGAGGTTTTTCAATTACCCATCCGTGGCTATAATGAAGCGCAAATAGCCTATATCTTTGCACTGGCCTCTCCTGATCATGGTATTTCAACAGCTATTTATAAGTCAGGATGGTTGAAGAATGGGCACATTAAGAATCCCCAGACACATTATGGATATAACCTGGAAATAGGTCCTGATAAGGGTGGACCCATGTTTTTGTCCCACTATTCCACTTTGGGAATGGATCCCCGGAAAATGGAAGATCAATACACCAACTACTGGGAGCATGTGTTGAATCATGTGTTGATTAACCGGCACTATTGTGTGTATGATGCACCGACTGCTCATCGATATGACCGCGGCGTATGGGGATTAACAGCTTGTTATGGCTCTGCGGCAAATGGGTATAAAGCCCGAAATCCCAACAACGATGATGGAACCATTGCGCCTACAGCAGCACTTGCGTCATTTCCGTTTACGCCATTTTATTCCATGGAATGGTTGGTATATATGTCAAAAAATTATTCCCGGATGAATGGGAAATATGGATTTTACGATGCCTTTAGTATAAAAGAAAACTGGTATGCTAATCGTTATCTGGCCATTGATCAGGGCCCCATTCCGGTGATGATTGAAAATTATCGAACTGGTTTTTTCTGGGAACTGTTTATGACAATTCCTGAAATTCAAACCGGCCTGCGAAAGGCAGAGATTTATACACCGGATTATGAAACGGGTTTTCATTTGGCTAAGGTGGATGCCAAATCAGGGTGTTATGAGGCGATGATGCATCCGGATAAGAAGACGTATTGCATCGACTTTTACCTGGAGGATGCCGGTGCCATAGCTTTTGAACTGGATCCAATGCTGGAGGGTGAAACCATTAGTTTGTCTGCTGAAAAGGAATATGCTGCTGGTAGTAATACCCTCGCGTTTGAATTGGGAGATATCATACCCAATGATACCTATACGCTGGTGATGAAACATAGCAGTGGAGACATCACCCTAAAAACAAGGTTTCATTAGAAACAGCTAATGAAAGTTGTATTTGTTGATTGATAAATGATTGAATATATGAAGAGATTAGTTCCAACGATTGTACTCGTTCTGGTATTATTGAGTAGTTGTCACACTAAAGGACCGAAGTTTAAGCAATCAAGTGATTCACGGGTAGATTCACTCATGGCATTGATGACGCTGGAAGAGAAGATAGGTCAGTTGAACCTGGCCGGTGTGGGGTTTGATGTGACCGGGCCGATAGTGAGTGAGAATGTAGATGAAAAAATTCAAAAAGGATATGTTGGAGGTGTTTTTAATACCTTCACCCCTAATGCTGTTCGTAAGTTGCAGGAGAAAGCCATCAAAGAATCACGATTAGGTATCCCTTTGCTCTTTGGATACGATGTGATTCATGGCCATCGCACTATTTTTCCGATTCCATTAGGCTTGTCTGCCAGCTGGGATTTGGAGGCCATAGAAAGAAGTGCGCGTATAGCTGCCGAAGAAGCATCGGCCGATGGTTTGAACTGGGTGTTTTCGCCCATGGTGGATATCTCTCGTGATCCCCGTTGGGGGCGCGTGGCTGAAGGGGCTGGTGAAGATACCTGGTATGGTTGTCAGGTGGCAAAGGCCATGGTGCGGGGATATCAGGGCAATGATCTGACAAAGGCCAATACGGTAATGGCCTGTGTGAAGCACTTTGCTTTATATGGTGCTGCTGAAGCTGGTCGTGATTACAATACGACCGATATGAGCAAGGTCAGTATGTTTCAGAACTATTTACCGCCTTATAAAGCAGCCCTGGATGCCGGAGCTGGTAGTGTCATGACGTCCTTCAACGAAATAAACGGTGTGCCGGCTACCGGTAATAAATGGCTGATGACCGATCTATTGCGTGACAAATGGGGTTTTGATGGTTTTGTAGTGACGGATTACACCGCGATCAATGAAATGGTTCCCCATGGAAGTGGTGCTAATGACTTTGAAGTGGCTGCCCAGGCTTTAAATGCCGGAGTAGATATGGACATGGTTGGTGAAGCTTTTCTGAATAATCTGAAGCAGGCAGTAGCTGATGGGAATGTGAGCGAAGCCTCTATCGACAAGGCCTGCCGACGGATATTGGAAGCAAAATCGAAATTGGGTTTGTTTGATGATCCATTTGCTTATGCTGATGAGGCACGTGCAAAAAGTAAGATCATGACACCGGAACACATAGAAGCATCTCGTGACATTGCACGCAAAAGTATGGTGCTTCTTAAAAATGAGAAGCAGACTTTGCCGCTCAAGAAAAATGGAACCATTGCATTGGTAGGCCCCTTGGCCAAAAGTCAGCGTGATATGATTGGTAACTGGAGTGG
>JAEINY010000011.1 GCA_016342595.1 Marinilabiliaceae bacterium | reverse complement strand
ATTATTGTCTAGTTTATTGGTTGGCACCAATAAGCCTTTTGCGTTAGTACGCGGCTTAGGAGCTCCAGATGAACACAAGAATAATGGCCAAGTATTACGGCCATTGCGATGATTAAATTTGTTACTTTTTTCATAGGGTTTATTTTATGATTGGTGATTTTTCAAAACTATTCCCTTGTTTCCAGATGTCTAAGCCAGAAAGGGTCAACGAATGCTCCAAAACAACTATTCCTTCATCCTGACGGGTTTGCTGTTATAATAATTGGCACTATTAAAGGCGCATAAAGTTGCATAACAACGTCAGAAAGCCATCGATAATTCTTACCTGATTAAGGTAAGAAGTCGCACAGCTAACGCCATATTACTTAGTTGGAATAATTGTCTTGATTAACCTTATCGAATCTATATGAAGAGTTGGTTTTGTATGCTTTTGTAAAGCAACGGACTGGAGTGGGGATAAAATGGTCATGGTTAGTGGGGTTTGGGGTTTGGGGTTTGGGGTTTGGGGTTTGGGGTTTGGGGTTTGGTTAATTATCGTATTTTAATTAATAATGTTTAAATGTAACAATTTTTAACTAAACAATCAAGTTTCTATAAAGCTTTAAAGGGCTTAAATTTTTAGTCTATTTTATATTGAATTGGAGGGGGTATCTTTTGACGCTGACAAGTCTGGCGACCTTGTCAGGTCAGTGAGCTTTGGAAGGATAGCAACAGACCGGTCATCGTCCGAAGGATATGACAGCGTCAAAAAAATCACGAGACAGACTTCTTAACAGCCACAGCCTCATTTTCCACCTTTGCCGGTAATGAAAAATAAAAAGTCGATCCTACATGCGGCTCCGATTCCACCCATATATCTCCGCCTAAAATATCCATCAATCCCTTACAAATAGAAAGTCCCAGTCCTGTTCCACCGGTACGACGGGCTAATTCAATTTCGGCCTGCTTGAAACGCTCAAAAATGGTTGAATGCAACTCTTTAGCAATACCAATGCCCGTATCCTTAACAAAAAACTCCACTTTATGATCTTTCAGCCGATACCCGTACTCGATTTGTCCCTTGTGCGTATACTTAAGAGCATTATTCAACAAGTTGGTCAAAACCCTTTTCAGCTTTATCTCATCTGTCATCAGGTATATAAATTTACCCGGCTGCCCTTTCTTTAAGGATAATTGAATATTCTCTTTCATTTCAGGCAGATAGGACTTGTAGATATCATCCATCAATAAGTTAAGTTCTACTTTATCCTTATTTTGCACCACAATACCTGTCTCAATCATAGAAATATCCACTACATCATTGACGACTCCCAGCAGTTGTTGAGTACTTTTATGAATCACTTCTAAGTAGTAATGCTTATTGGCTTCTGATTCTTCACTTTGCATCATTATCTCTGTAAACCCGATAATGGCATTCATTGGAGTGCGCATCTCATGAGAGATATTTTGTAAGAAAGCTGATTTCAGTTGATCGTTTTCTATGGCTTTAACTTCCGCTTTTCTCAGTTTTTCCAAATATATTTTCAATAAGATAAAAAGTGATATACCCGTCATCAATACATAAAACCAGCCTTTATAGGTTTGAATCCGGGTTAGTAACTCTTCATTATCAGTAAGATTAGCAGCCATTCTATCGGAAAACAAAATCCACAAACCACCAATTATCAAATACAGTCCTACAATAAGATACTCAAACTTAATTCTGCTATAAATCACTTTCCATTGTTGCTTCATCTCATCCCAATTACGACCCTAAGTTACTACGAAAAACGAAAAAAAGACAATGGATAAACAGAAATACTTAACCGGCAAAGGGAAGCTGATTAAAAGAGCTCTGTCTTGAAACAGAGCTCTAACTGTTAAAGGGTCATCAATTTATTCTATCAACAATTAAATCAATACCAAATCAACATAATCCCAGTTAAAATCTGGTAAAACAACTTACTCAATTGCATAAATAATAAATAGGTTACCCTAAGCATATAAAGGACGCGCAAGATATTAACTAACGATAACAAAAAATATCCATTTTCGGCAAAAATGACTACAATCGAAAAAATGCAAGTATATTTTGATGAATATTTATTAACCGAAGAGATCCTGGTTAAAGAACAGAAAAGACAAGTTAAAAGGCCAGCACCAATGAGAAAGACAAAAGGCCTTGTTAAACAAGGCCTTTAAAGTATTACAATTTAGACAACTCAGTATCCAACCAATCTTCACCTTCTGACATAACGGCAAAGCGTTGCTCGGGCATTTCTGTTCCCTTCGCTACATCTCTCAATTGAAAATTAGCTACAGCACTAGCAGGTACAATACATGCAACCCGATACATACCAGCTTTTGCTAAGTCTTTCTGGGTTTCTTCCTGCATAGATACTAAATCCTGGGGTAAAATCTTAAATTCACGCATATCTGCCACCACTGTAAAATTAGCTTTTACATGTTTTAATGCTTCCGCTTGACATTTACGAAACGCTTCAATGATTTCTCCTTTGTTCCAAAATCCTTTTGACGTAATGTACAAACGGTTCTTTGTTACATCCACAGCCAAGTCGTAAAATTGATTTGTAGTAATTTGTTCTTTCATAACTCGATGTTTTCCTTTATATGTAGCCTACATACGCCAGAGAATCTATAAAGGTTTAAAAAAGTTATTAACATTTCCGTTAATTTTGTAGAACACTCCGAGCAAAAAAACTGATATCCAAATAGATTATGTCTTCCAAAAAAAATTCTTAATCAATAGCCCCGACTCAATCTGACTGCATTTACAATGAAAAAGGTTGCAAAATCAAATTTGAGTACATATCCCTGGAAGTGTTGCCAAACACTAATTCTTCACTATTTTTGCACCCATGTCTGATTTGGCTATTCAAAATATCACTTACCTGCCTGGGGTAGGTCCCAAACGCGCTGATCTCTTTCGGGATGAGCTGAAAATTGTGTCGTATGAAGACTTACTTTATTACTTTCCTTATAAATATGTAGATCGCAGTAAATTATATACCATTCGGGAAGTCAATGCCAAGTTGCCTTACATACAGGTCAAAGGAAAAATCACAGTCCTGAAAACAATTGGAGAGGGACGTCAATCCCGCTTATCTGTAATGTTCTCAGATGGTACAGGCACTATCGAACTCGTTTGGTTTAAAGGCAATAAACACATAAAAGAAAGCTTAAAAACTGATGCTGAATACATTGTTTTTGGGAAACCCTCTGCTTTTAATGGCCAAATTAACATTATGCATCCGGAAATGGATCAGGTAAAAGAAGGGGAAGTAAAAATTGCTTCAGGCCTTCAGGCCTTTTACAATACGACGGAAAAGATGAAACGGCAATATCTGAACTCCAAAGCTATTCAGAAACTGCAACAAAATATCTTTTCGTCTTTCAAAGGCATGGTACCGGAAACATTACCGGCACGCATACTGGAACGTTACAAACTTCTGAAACTACACGATGCGTTAAGCACCATCCATTTTCCAGCCGATTCTCAAACTTTAGAAAAAGCACAATTTCGCTTGAAATTTGAAGAGTTGCTCTATATCCAGCTCAACATTTTACGAATACGGAATCAACGAAATCGCAAAATCAAAGGACATCACTTTGAAAAAGTAGGTGATTTCCTCAATACGTTTTACACCGATAAATTACCCTTCGAACTCACCAATGCCCAAAAAAGGGTGATTAAAGAGATTCGGCGTGATATGGGTTCAGGCATACAGATGAACCGCTTATTACAAGGGGATGTGGGATCAGGTAAAACCCTGGTAGCACTGATGGTGATGCTCATTGCACTGGATAATACCTTTCAGGCCTCTATTATGGCACCAACTGAAATCTTGGCTACTCAACATTTTGAAACCATCATTGAGATGTTGGAAGGGCTAAATGTGAAGGTGGCACTACTGACCGGGTCAACTAAAAAAAAGGAGCGTACACGAATTGACCAGGAATTACAATCAGGAGAACTCCAAATTCTCATCGGAACACATGCTTTGATTGAAGATCGTGTGAAATTTAAAAATCTGGGCTTAACAGTCATTGATGAGCAACATCGTTTTGGCGTCGCGCAACGTGCCCGCTTGTGGAAGAAGAATTATCAACCGCCACATGTATTAGTAATGACGGCTACGCCCATCCCCCGCACATTGGCTATGACGATCTATGGTGATTTAGATGTTTCGGTGATTGATGAATTACCCCCCGGACGAAAACCCATCGAGACCGCTCACTACTTTCATAACCGACGCAACAACTTAAATAAATTCATCAAAGGCGAACTGGATAAAGGACGACAAGTTTATGTCGTCTATCCCCTCATTGAAGAATCGGAAAAGATGGACTTTAAAAACCTGGCAGAAGGCTATGAATACATGCAACGTGTATTTCCGGAGTATAAAGTCAGCATGGTACATGGGAAGATGCGACCAGCGGAAAAAGATCAAGCCATGCAGGAATTTGCATCCATGCGATCCCAGATATTGGTATCTACTACCGTTATTGAAGTAGGTGTAAATGTACCTAACGCCTCGGTAATGGTCATTGAAAGTGCCGAACGTTTCGGTTTATCACAACTTCACCAGCTTCGCGGACGAGTTGGACGGGGTGCTGACCAAAGTTTCTGCATCCTGATGACCAGTTACAAACTATCCGATGGTACCCGAAAGCGGATGGAAATCATGACCCGCACCACAGACGGTTTCGAAATTGCCGAGGCCGATATGAAACTGCGTGGTCCCGGTGATCTGGAAGGCACCCAACAATCGGGTCTTCCCTTTAGCCTTAAAATTGCCAACCTGGGAAAAGATGGGCAAATACTGCAATTTGCCCGCCAGGTAGCTGAAGCCATTTTGGATGATGATCCCTTACTTGAGAAACAGGAGAACTTTATCCTGAATAAACAACTCAAAAAACTGGCCCGGGAGAAAATGAACTGGAGTATGATTAGTTAATAACTATACGAAAAAATTCATCCTAAGGGATTTGTAACAGCTTTCCAATTCGCCATTTCCACAAAATGACTTTTATCAGTTTTTAAAAGTGTCCCCATGATCACTATTTATTACAGATTTTTTTCTCTATAAATGTTTTAAAGCCAATATTTTAGAATCACTCTTCTCTAAAATTACTATTTTCTAGTCAATTAACATTTGAATGCATTCATTATTCTTATTTATTCCAAATAAAAATATGTTTTGGCTTTGAAAAGAATAGAGCGACTTCGTTACATTTGTCGCTCGCACAGAAAATGGGTTATATGTCAGAATTGGAATATATAGAACATGAGGGCATTGTAGAAAGCATTGAACCTCAACATGTGATAGTTCGGATTGTTAGTGAATCAGCTTGCGCTTCTTGCCACGCTAAAGGTTCCTGCACAGCTGCCGATTTACAGGATAAACTCATTGATATCTATCAATCGGTAAGTGATATCTCCATCGGCCAAAAAGTGATGATCGTTGGTAAAAAATCACTGGCTCCCAAAGCCGTACTACTGGCTTATATATTTCCATTAATATTAATCTTCGCCGCATTATTGGGTACTCATTACCTGACCGGTAACGATTTATTAGCCGGCGGTTTATCACTGGCTATTTTAGTACCTTATTTTGCTGTGATCTATTATCTGAAAGATCGCTTACAGAAAACATTTTCATTTACAATAAAACATCAAATCAACTAATTATGAACGTTGTTCTGATTACCATAATCACTTTAGGAGCGTTGGGGGCTACGGCTGCCATTATTCTATATTTTGTGGCTCAAAAATTCAAAGTTTTTGAAGACCCAAGAATAGATCAGGTAGAAGAAGCTTTGCCAGCAGCAAACTGTGGTGGTTGTGGATTTCCGGGTTGTCGGGCCTTTGCGGAAGCAATGGTGAAAGCCGATGACATATCTGATTTAAACTGCCCTGTGGGAGGGGCTGAAACCATGAGCGCTGCTGCTGCCATTTTAGGTAAAGAAGTTGCTGCTGCCGCACCAATGGTAGCTGTCGTAAGATGTAACGGAACCTGTGAAAACAGGCCTCATGTCAACCAATACGATGGTGCTACTTCATGTACCATTGCCAGTTCGCTATATGGTGGAGAAACCAACTGTGCGTTTGGTTGCCTTGGCTTGGGCGAATGTGTTGACGTCTGCCAGTTTAATGCCATGTACATGGACGAAGAAACTGGTCTTCCTGTCATCCTCGAAGACAAATGTGTGGCTTGTGGTGCCTGTGTCGATGCCTGTCCGAAAAATATCATCGAATTGCGCAAAAAAGGCCCCAAAGGTCGTCGTGTGTATATCTCGTGTGCCAACAAAGACAAGGGAGCGCCTGCTAAAAAAGCCTGTTCGGTAGCTTGTATTGGCTGTAAGAAATGTGAAAAAGAGTGCCCGTTTGGCGCCATCACAGTGGAAAACAACCTGGCTTACATCGATGATGAAAAGTGTAAACTATGTCGTAAATGTGTTGCGGTTTGTCCCACCAATGCCATCCACGAAATCAACTTCCCGCCCCGTAAACCAAAGGTTGAAAAACCAGCGGTAGAAAAGGCAGAGTAATTTATCAGTTAAATCAGTTTTAAACTAAAAAAGTATAGGCTGTGTTAAAGACATTCTCACTTGGAGGGGTTCACCCGGCAGAAAATAAATATTCGGCTGGCAAAAAGATTGAATTCTTGCCCGTTCCCAAACAAGTTTCGGTTCCTGTAGCACAACATATAGGAGCCCCGTCGGAGCCTGTCGTGAAAAAAGGGGATGTGGTAAAAGTAGGTCAGCTTATTGCAAAATCAACAGGTTTTGTATCGGCCAACATCCATGCTCCTGTTTCAGGTACCGTATTTAAAATCGACGACATATTAGATGCCAGCGGATATAAACGCAAGGCCATCATCATAAAAACTGAAGGTGATGAATGGGATGAATCCATTGACCGTTCTCCGCAACTTCGGAAAGAAATCACCCTATCTGCTGAAGAAATCGTCAAAAAAGTAGGCGAAGCAGGTATCGTAGGTTTGGGAGGTGCTACCTTCCCGGCTCAGGTGAAATTATCCGTACCTCCCGGAAAAACGTGTGAGGTATTAATATTAAATGGTGTAGAGTGCGAACCTTATCTGACCAGTGACCATCAATTGATGATGGAAAAAGGGGAAGAAATCATGGTGGGCACACAGATATTGATGAAAGCTTTAAAAGTAGATAAAGCCATTATCGGTATTGAAAACAATAAAAAAGATGCCATTGACCACATGACCAGTTTGGCCACCGGTTATCCGGGCATCACCATTGAACCATTGAAAGTACAATACCCGCAAGGGGGTGAGAAACAACTGATCGATGCCTGTATCAAACGTCAGGTACCATCGGGTAAATTACCCATTGAAGTAGGTGCTGTGGTCCAAAATGTGGGTACCACTTTCGCCGTGTACGAAGCAGTGCAGAAAAACAAACCTTTGGTGGAACGTGTGGTTACCGTGACTGGTAAATCAGTGACCAACCCATGTAACCTAATGGCACGTGTGGGTACGCCCTTAACGGAGTTGATCGAAGCTGCGGGCGGATTACCCGAAGATACCGGTAAAATTATCGGTGGTGGACCAATGATGGGGAAAGCTTTATCATCAACGGATGTACCAGTAACAAAAGGTAGTTCGGGTATCTTAATTATGCCCGAAGATGGTGCTAAACGGGGTACTGTAGAATCTTGCATTCGCTGTTCTAAATGTGTATCAGTTTGCCCCATGGGATTATCTCCTTATCTGCTCATGACTGTTACAGACAAAAAAATCTGGGATCGTGCCGAAGAAGAAAAAATCATGGATTGCATCGAATGTGGATCCTGTAGCTTCACTTGTCCGGCCAGCCGTCCATTACTTGACTACATTCGGTTGGGTAAAGGCAAAGTGGGCCAAATCATGAGAAGCAGAAAATAATTCTATTAACGGAATGAAAAACATAATAATACAATGAACACGTTAACCGTATCACCATCCCCGCATGTGCACAGTGGCGACTCTGTGAAGAAAAACATGCGTGGGGTGATCATTGCCTTACTTCCGGCACTAGCTGCGTCGCTCTATTATTTCGGCGTGGGTGCATTGGTCGTAACGCTAACCGCAGTTTTAGCCTGCGTCTTTTTTGAGTGGGCCATTCAAAAATATCTGCTCAAAAAACCAACTACTATTTTCGATGGTTCAGCAGCTTTGACTGGTTTATTATTGGCATTTAACATGCCAACCTATTTACCCATCTGGATCATTATCATTGGTAGTTTAGTAGCCATCGGAATCGGAAAAATGTCATTTGGTGGATTGGGAAACAACCCATTCAACCCGGCATTAGTAGGTCGGGTATTCCTACTTATCTCCTTCCCGGTACAAATGACTCTTTGGCCAAAACCCATCGCGTCACGTCTGAACTACTTTAATATATCTCCGGATGTATTAGATGCTACAACAGGGGCAACACCTCTGGCAGCTATGAAAGAAGGATTGGCCAACGGCGAAACGGTGAGCCAGTTGATGGATAACATACCATCCATGAAAGATCTCTTCTTTGGTCTGTCTGGTGGATCAGCTGGTGAGATTGCTGCTGGCATGTTGTTAATTGGACTGATCTACCTATTATTGAAGAAGATTATCACCTGGCACATTCCTGTTAGTGTGATTGGTTCTATCGCCATCTTCACGGGTATTTTAAACCTGGTTAATCCGGATGCTTATGCAGGCCCTCTGTTCCATTTATTAACAGGTGGAGTCATGTTAGGTGCCATCTTTATGGCCACTGACTATGTAAGCTCACCGATGACCAATAAAGGCATGATGCTGTATGGTATTGGAATTGGCGTCATCACTGTTTTGATTCGTGTATTCGGAGCGTATCCGGAAGGGGTATCATTTGCGATCCTGATCATGAACGGGTTTGTTCCCTTGATTGATAAATACATGAAACCAAAGCGTTTTGGTGAGGTGATCAAAGTAAAAAAAGCATAATTACCGGTAGAAACATATAAATCATGGCAAAAACAGAATCAACGCTTAAAAATATGGTTTTAACCCTGCTGGTGATTACCGCCATCGCAGGGACCTCGCTGGGTTTTATGCACAAACTCACCAAGGAACCAATTGCAGCTGCCAAGTTGGCTAAACAACAGACGGCTATCTCTGAAGTCGTACCGGGCTATACCAATAATCCTGGCGAAGAGATGTATGAAGCCACGTCGAAAGAAGGTTTTCAATTGAAAATTTTTCCCGCTAAAAAAGATGGCGAACTCATTGGGGTAGCCATCGAAACAATGACCAATAAAGGGTTTAGCGGAGAAGTGAAAATCATGGTGGGATTAAAACCAGATGGCACCATTATTAATTACAAGGTACTGGAACATAAAGAGACGCCAGGCCTGGGAACAAAAATGGACCTTTGGTTTAAGACTGACAAAAAAAATCAGAGCATCCTGGCTAAACATCCTAAAAATAATAACCTGACCGTTTCAAAAGACGGTGGCGAAGTAGATGCCATCACTGCTGCGACCATTAGTTCCAGAGCTTTTCTGGATGCCGTACGTGTAGCTTATGAAACCTATCAGGATAATCCCGCTAATCAACCGGTTGCCAGCGAAGCTGCAGCCACTGAGGAAGGAGGCGCACAATGAATCAATGGAATAATTTCTCAAAAGGTTTTTTCAAAGAGAATGCCGTATTTACCCTCTTATTGGGTATGTGTCCCACGCTGGGGGTGACCTCATCGGCTATTAACGGTTTAGGAATGGGATTGGCCACCACCTTTGTATTGGTGATGTCCAACCTGGTAGTGGCACTGATCAAGGATTTCATTCCGGATAAAGTGCGCATCCCGTCATTCATTGTCGTGATTGCAACATTCGTGACTATTGTAGAGATGACCATGCAAGCCTATGTGCCTGCTTTGTTCGATGCCTTAGGATTGTTTATTCCACTTATCGTGGTGAACTGTTTGGTATTAGGTCGTGCCGAAGCCTTTGCTTCCAAAAACGCACTTGGTTCATCCATTGTGGATGGAATTGGTATGGGACTTGGTTTTGCCATGGCATTAACAATGTTAGGTGCCATCAGAGAGTTATTAGGTAGCGGAAAAATGTTTGGGGCAGTTATCTTCCCTGAAGATTACGGTATGCTCGTTTTCGTTCTCGCACCAGGTGCTTTCATTGCATTAGGTTACCTGATTGCATTTATTAACCGCGTCAAAAAAGAAGCATAAGGAGGATAGAATATGGAATATGCATTGATTATTATATCGGCCATCTTCGTTAACAACGTTGTATTGAGTCAATTCCTGGGTATCTGTCCATTCCTGGGTGTTTCAAAAAAGATTTCTACCGGTATCGGAATGACCGGTGCTGTAACCTTCGTAATGGTAATCGCTACCATTGTAACATACCTGTTGCAAAAATTGGTACTGGATCCATTTAATATTGGTTATTTGCAAACTATCTCATTCATCCTGGTTATTGCATCATTAGTACAGTTGGTAGAGATTATCCTGAAAAAAGTAAGTCCTCCATTATACCAGGCATTAGGTGTATTTCTACCATTGATTACCACCAACTGTGCCATCTTAGGGGTAGCTATTCTGACTATCCAGAAAGATTTCAACTTGGTTGAAGCAGTTGTTTTCTCGGCATCCACTGCCGTTGGTTTTGGTTTGGCACTGATTACTTTTGCCGGTATTCGCGAACAACTGGATTTAATGGATGTACCCAAAGGGATGCGTGGTACACCTATCGCATTGGTTGTAGCGGGTCTGTTGGCGCTGGCCTTTATGGGCTTCTCCAATTTGGTATAACTTTAAATCATCCGATGAATCATCCATTTATTACTTATTCATCGGATGAGTATCTCATATTAAAAAAAGGAAATCCGGCTGGATTTCCTTTTTGTTGTTACACACAAGTTACTTCTCAAACCAGAGAAAGATATATCCTCCGTAAAATCCCTAACAGACTAACTCCATTTTATGGCTCAATTGTTTTTCGATCAGTTGCGACAAATATTGATCATGTAAACCTAAAACAGCATATGCTGAAGCTCCACTTTTATAGGCTTCATCCCAATAAGGTTGGGTATTCATTTTTGTCAATACGATAACGGGAATATGTAAGGTCATCAGGTTGGATTTCACATCTCTCAATATCTGAAACCCATTTCTATTTTTCAATCGAAGATTTAAAAGAACAACATCCGGTTGCTGTTTGATAATTTCACCCAGCGCTTCCATTGCTGAAACCGTTGTAATACTAAATTTTGGATTATCTATTATCTCGTTAAACACTTGATCCAGCTGATCATCATCTCTCACAAACAGTACTCTAATTGATTCATTGTTCCACATAATTATTAGGTTTTAAGTTTTAAACAGGTGATTTGTGGTTAAAAGATGAAGCCGTCTCATTCTTCAATTTCCACCGGCGATTGCCAATCCACAATAAACGCATGTGCTTTACTAAAAAATCCGATTTCATTGGGATGAAATTCCTGATCAGGAATTTCAAAGTTGTCAGTAAAAAAGTTTGATTCTGAATTTTCGACCTGCGTCCCTGCATTGGCTTTCAATAACTTTTCTTTCATCGTACAATTTGTTTTAATGACTAATCTTTCATAATAAATGGTGATCCAAAAATATGTGGAAAGCCTGAAAACCCTTTGAAAAGTACTGTTCATTACCTGTTCATTCTATTCATCACAATGTATCATCAAGCATCAGACTTGACTTACTTGCTAATTTTTCCGTATTTCAGAATATTAAATACACTGACTCCTATTTCTTTCTCAGGGAAAAAGATATCCTTGATAAGTTCGTCGATACTATAAAAGAAGAGGTAGAAAAGAAATATGGCAAAAAGATTGCATGATCTTATCCGAAGAAATTATTACAACTACAAATCGTCAAATAAGTATCACCACCCTAAAACGCTTCTTTGGTATTATCAATTCCCCCTTTAATCCGTCGAAGTATACTTTGGACACCCTTTCACTATTTGAGCATATTATTTTAGCTTCGAGAACATAGGCCTGCCATGATTTTTCGCCATTCTTACTGGTCTTATGTAAACAGCCAGCAAAGGGCTCATGATTGAAACTAAAAACACCAGTACCATCAACGGCTACAATATATCGACCATTATAACGAAACTTATCAAGTACCCGTTTTTGAATCTGTTGCTGAATCAGTATCCGGTTTATCTTCTCAAGTTCCGATGGACATAACCCTTTGAGAAAAACATGAACTGTATCCATTAATAGTTATTAGAAACTACTTACCTTCAAATAATTCTAATCTTTGTCTGCATTTCTGCCTTTTCTTCTCCCTCTAAATAGTGGTTGAAACAAAAATGCAACTCCTCCTGATAAAGTCACTGATTTTAATGACTTAGATATATAAAACAAGGCGAGCAATGAGCTTACAAAACCGCCCGCCTTATAAACATAAAATATTAATCTATTATAAGACTGATAATCCGGTTTACCGGATTGTTATACCCATCTGCTACCAAAATACTACATTTTTCCACACACCCTGTTGATAAGCATGTACTTTAATACGAAAATTAATTGTTTAGTCATTTCACACTAGACTGACTGTTTGTCTGTTGAAAGGTTGCTGTGTAAAATCAGAATTCCTGAAAAAATACCTTTTGAGATAAATCATATTTACACATGGTATTTATCACTCTTACAAAAAAGATACCTTCATCCCTAGTAATAAGCTTCTGATACTCTCATTAATTTTTCAGATTTTAGTAGCTTTGCTCAAGACTGTATGAATAACAATAATCTTACATAAACCTATAAATACTATGGCATTTGACATTGAAATGATTCAAAAGGCCTATGCTGAAATGGCTGAGAAAGTTGAAAAGACCAGATCACTTTTAGGCCGGCCTTTAACGTTGACAGAGAAAATATTGTATGCACATCTTGCCAACAATTTACCTGCAACGCCATACGAACGTGGACAATCGTATGTGAATTTCAATCCGGACCGTGTAGCCATGCAGGATGCGACTGCCCAAATGGCTTTATTGCAATTTATGCAAGCCGGAAAAGATAAAGTGGCTGTTCCATCCACTGCTCATGCTGATCACTTGATCCAGGCAAAAGTGGGTGCCTCTGATGACTTAAAAAATGCTGAAATCACCAACAAAGAGGTTTACGACTTCTTAAGTTCTGTATCTAATAAGTATGGTATTGGATTCTGGAAACCAGGAGCAGGTATCATTCACCAGGTAGTATTAGAAAATTATGCGTTCCCGGGTGGTATGATGATTGGAACCGATTCACACACTGTTAATGCAGGTGGATTGGGAATGGTTGCCATTGGAGTTGGTGGCGCTGACGCTGTAGATGTGATGGCAGGCATGGCATGGGAATTGAAATTTCCGAAACTGATTGGTATAAAACTAATCGGCAAATTAAACGGCTGGGCAGCCCCTAAAGACATCATCCTTAAGGTAGCAGGACTGCTAACGGTAAAAGGTGGAACCGGATGTATCGTGGAGTATTTTGGCGAAGGTGCCAAATCCATTAGTTGTACCGGAAAAGGTACCATTTGTAATATGGGTGCTGAAATTGGCGCAACAACTTCTACGTTTGGTTACGATGAATCAATGGAACGTTATTTACGCGCCACCAGCCGTGCTGATGTTGCCGATGCAGCCAATGCTGTTAAAGAGAATCTGACGGCTGATGCTGAAGTATATGCTGATCCGGAAAAATACTTCGATCAGGTCATCGAAATCAATCTGGATGAGCTGGAACCTCATTTGAATGGTCCTTTTACACCCGATCGTGCCACACCAATCTCTAAAATGCGCGAAGAAGCAGAGAAAAATGGCTGGCCATTGAAAGTAGATGTGGGCTTGATTGGTTCATGCACCAACTCTTCCTATGAAGATATTTCAAAAGCCGCCTCAGTTGCTAAACAAGCCGCAGAAAAAAATCTGAAAGCCAAAGGTGAGTTCAAAATCACACCTGGTTCTGAATTAGTGCGCTATACCATCGATCGCGATGGACTAACCAACACCTTTAATCTCATTGGTGGTGAAGTATATGCCAATGCATGCGGACCTTGCATTGGTATGTGGGCACGTACCGGAGCTGAGAAACAAGAAAAAAACACCATTGTACACTCTTTCAACCGGAACTTTGCCAAACGGGCAGATGGTAATCCAAATACATTTGCTTTTGTGGGTTCTCCTGAATTAGTTACAGCATTAGCTGTTGCCGGCGACCTGGGTTTCAACCCAATTACCGATACACTGACCAATGAAAAAGGGGAACAGGTTAAATTAGAAGCACCTACAGGATACGAACTACCCCCACAAGGATTTGACGTGGAAGATGCCGGTTATCAAGCACCTGCTGAAGACGGTTCAGGTATAGAAGTGGTGGTTAATCCAGACAGCAAACGCCTGCAACTGTTAACGCCATTTGCACCTTGGGATGGAAAAAATATTACTGGTGCCAAACTACTGATTAAAGCATTCGGTAAATGTACCACTGACCATATTTCAATGGCTGGTCCATGGCTACAATATCGTGGTCACCTGGATACTATTTCCAATAACATGCTGATTGGAGCAGTCAACGCCTTCACTGAAGAAACCAACAAAGTGAAGAATCAATTGACCGGTGAGTATGACGAAGTACCTAATGTACAACGCGCCTACAAAGCTGAAAATATTGCATCGATTGTTGTTGGAGATCACAATTATGGGGAAGGATCATCACGTGAGCATGCAGCTATGGAACCGCGTCATTTAGGAGTTAGAGCTGTATTGGTGAAAAGTTTTGCACGTATCCACGAAACCAACCTGAAAAAACAGGGAATGCTTGGCTTAACGTTTGCCAATGAGGCGGATTACGATAAGATTCAGGAAAACGATACCTTCAACTTCCTGGATTTAGATCAGTTTACACCTGGTAAATCATTGCATTTGGAGATGGTACATGCAGATGGTTCAAAAGAAGTGATTGTGACTAACCACAGTTACAATGAGCAACAGATAGCCTGGTTCAAAGCCGGATCAGCACTAAATCTGATCAAAACACAAAATGCATAATCGATATTAATCGTTTATTTTATAAGGCTGCCTGAAAAGGCAGCCTTTTTTTTGGTCTATAACCCAACCTGAACGAGCCAGAAAAGAATTGGTAACAAGCTAGTGCCAAGTTTCAAGGTAAAAGTTACAAGTTTCAAGTGCCAAGTTAAAAGTTTCATGTCACAAGTATCAAGTGAAAAGTTTCAAGTGCAAAGTAAAGCGCCTATCAAAAGAGGATCGGAGATCAACACAGTCTATCCGGGGGCACATTAAAAACCAAATCCAAAATTCGCTTAGCTGCTCAAAGTTCATTAATTTTAGATCGAGATCCAGACATTCACAATCCACAATAAATAAAATGTTCCTTTCATTTCATTTTAGCATTGACAGACCGCTTTGAGCATGCTATATTGCTAACAACCTTAAACACTGAAAAAGCTATTTATGGAGGGTATCAAAACAGCAGTCATAGCAGGGGCCACAGGCTTAATTGGGCATTCATTGATGAATCTGCTTATTGCCGGTGATGCCTATCAAAAGATATACGTCCTAACGCGTCGTTCGCCTCAACTGCGCCATCCCAAGTTGCAATATGAAAAAATAGATTTTGATCAGCTTGCCGATTGCTTTTTCGATGAGCCCATTGACGATGTCTATTGTACACTTGGATCAACCATAAAAAAAGCAGGCAGTAAAAAAGCTTTTCGCAAAGTGGATTTGGAATATGTCATATCCCTGGCCCGCTGGAGCGCCATTAATCACGTCAAGAGCTTTTCGGTGGTAAGTTCGATAGGTGCGACAGCTAATTCCTCCAATTTCTACCTCCGAACCAAAGGACAAATGGAAGAGGCCGTCATCAAAACAGGTGTGCCGGCAGTCTACATCTATCGCCCCTCATTCCTGACCGGCCACCGACAGGAGTTCAGGTTAAATGAGAAATTAATGTTTCCGCTTATGAAAGCAGTCTCTCCACTTTTAAAAGGAAAATGGCAAAAATACCGCCCCATTTCAGGCGCTCAGGTTGCTCATGCCATGTACATGATGGCCCAATCCGGACAGCAAGATGCCTTGATATTGGAATCTGATGAGATCTCGGAATTCAGTCATTGATCATTTCAAGTTATCAAGCATACAAGTATCAAGAATAACATTAACACCTCAGGTATTCATCGGGTGACTAAAGAAATATATCGAAATAGCCTGACTATTGTTACCCAGAGTGCGCAAAGTTAAGAATAAGCAAAAGGTCACAGAGTATTGTAAATACAGTGAAATAAACTATTATGGCTTTACTAATGATAATGCTCTGTGCCCTTTTTATAGTCTTTTCCTCCTGAACTCTGTGTAACTATTAGATGCGTTAGGGGATAAAGGTTAAAGGAAAAAGGTAACGTCATCTGATATTCAGGGGGTGACTAAGGTATAACGTTCTTAGTCACCCCCTGAATAATACAAGCAGTATCTTCAGTTTTTCTTCTGCCTTCTGCCTATGCACTACAATCCAGCATCTACTGACTAATCTCTACAGCCACTGACTAAAACCTACTGACCTACTTCGACACCCCCATCCGCAATTTCTTATTCTTGATGCGTTCATTGCTGAGTAATTGCAACACCTTATTTACTTTATCGCGACGCACTGCTACAAATGCGCAATAATCCAGGACATCAATCAGTCCCAGATCATCTTTCTGCAGTTTTCCTTTTTTCAAAAAGAGTCCTACAATATCTACTTTATTAATCTTATCTTTTTTACCGCTACCAATGTAGATGGTGACCCAATCGGGTTCCTGAGGTAATTCATTGAAATCACCAAGCGTTTCAAATTCCACATCGTCAGTAATGTATTCCGGTTGCGTTTCATCTTCAGCTAATACTAAATAAGCAGTTCCTTCCGCATTCATCCGGGCCGTACGACCATTGCGGTGCACAAAAGGCTCTTCCCTGGAAGGCATGTGGTAATGAATCACATATTTGATTTCCGGAATATCTAATCCACGAGATGCCAAGTCAGTCGTAATCAACAAATGATGACTGCCATTGCGGAATTTTATCAGCGAACGCTCCCGTTCTTCCTGTTTCATACCACCGTGAAACACATCATGCGCCAATCCTTTTTCATCCAAATGATTACTGATGCGATCTGCCGCCTCCCGATGATTGACAAAGACTAACATGGGCGCATTACCCAGGTGACACACCAAACGAAAAAAAGCATCTAGCTTATCACGGCCTTCCGACCGGATAGCTTTTAAGGAAAGTCCTTTGGATTGTTCATCCTTATTGATGAAACTTAATTCAACAGGATTTTTAATGCCTGTAAAAGCCGGAATCTCATCCATGTGAGTGGCTGAGGTTAAAATACTTTGCTGCACTCGTTTCAACTGCCAGATGATCTCCTTCATCTCCACCTGAAAACCCAACTCCAGGGCTTTATCAAACTCATCCAAAACCAATGTTCGAATACCGGATGGACTAAAACTTTCGCGCCGTAAGTGATCAGCGATCCGTCCCGGGGTTCCAATCAAAACAGCCGGTGGGTGTTTCAGATTATTGATTTCTG
This sequence comes from Marinilabiliaceae bacterium, assembly GCA_016342595.1. Lineage (GTDB taxonomy): Bacteria > Bacteroidota > Bacteroidia > Bacteroidales > Marinilabiliaceae > JAEINY01. The sequence goes on along the minus strand of JAEINY010000011.1, from coordinate 32,146 downwards.
TTTTGATGGCATGACCACCGTAACAACAATTCACCTTAAAACCCGTTCCCAACTGACGAAACACTTGTTCGATCTGCAATGCCAATTCACGTGAAGGTGCCAAAATCAGTGCTTGCACCTTATCCGATGTAGAATCCAATGTTCCTAACAATGGTAGCATAAAAGCCAGTGTTTTACCGGAACCGGTTGGTGCCAACAACACCATATCACTTTTGGTCTCAAAGGTTTCTATGGCTTTCAACTGCATGGGATTAAGCTGGGTGATACCCATGTTCTTCAATCCACTCTTCACTAAATCGATCATTTTACGCATGACACAAAGATACTTGTAAAAAGTATAAATGATTAAGGATTGCTTAATTTAGTAAGAACCGTCATGCTAAATCGACCGACAAATTGTTATATGATAGTTCCGCGAGGGCCATTATCCCTATTGCCCCATGGATAACCGGAGCCTTCAACGATCAATTAAAGTAGCATACCGAAGGGCAAAGTCCGACGTCCGATGTTGAGCCCCAACGCGGGCGGTATTGTAACAGCCGGGTACGCAATGCCCGGTTCCAGAAGTAATGAAAAAATGTCGCCTTCACACTGCTCACCTATTCACAAAGCCACCAGGCGACTGAATAGGAAACACCCGCAAATGTGATATTTGTAATCTAGTATTACGTTCAAAAAATAATAGTTACACAAAGCTGCACGAAGAAAACACAGAGAGGCTACCTTATACTTGGTTGTATTAATGATATAATAACCCTCTGTGAACTGTCTTATGCTTTTTGCCTCAGTGAGCTCAGTGTAACATTTTCATACAAAACAACTCGAGGGCCACAAAGATTGTTTCGCTTCGCAAAACGGAGTTCACAGAGCCCGATTATTATAGCACTTCAATACTTGATCAACCATTGGCATGATAACGAAAGAAAATCTGTTAAATCCATGTAATCTGTGGACAAAAAAAATCGCGTTAATTCGTGGATAGGAAAAGCTTGTTATATGAAAGAAAAACAAAATCAACAAGAGCATAGCGTATTTTCATCAATAATCTTCTGCATTATATTTAAACAACTCTGTGAATCTTTGTGTGCCCTCCGCGCGACTATTCTGTGAAGGACTGAAAAAACGTCCAGGAACCGCACTGTTTGTAGCACTAGCTTATAAAGGAGTGGTGGCATGATGGGTGCCGTGTTCTATGCCGATATGTGGGGTTAAGGTCAAATTTTCATTTAATTTATGGTTTACTAAAACCATTAACATGGGTAAGGGGCCTTTGGACACCGCACCCAAACAGCTTGGGCAGGGCGCCCGGGCTTCTTGGGTAAGCTGCCCTAAGTGGTTGGGCAAGGCACCTGATTACCTTGGGCAAGGCACCCCATGTGCCGGGCAAAATATTTACGCTGGCAATCTGCGATGCTGACCTGTAAAAAAATAGCAATGCAGTTTACTTTTTAGGGCTCTTCCGGAAGATGAGTAGTTAATATTAAAAATTGAACTCCGTTGGAGTTCCTTCTTTCATTCTATTGCACCGTAGGTTTTCACCTACGGTTATTGTTATTTGATCCTTATCGGATCATTTTTATCAATAAAAGTCATCTCATTAAAGATATGTCACAAGCTATAAGAGTAACCACGAAGTGGTGAAATAATAATAACCACGGGTGGAACCCGTGGATTATGCAATAATAGAAGCACAACCCCGAATGGGGTTGAATATTAATAAAACAGGAATTTTATTGATACATATATAATAAAACCTGCGCATCCCCCGGATGAACCACTTTTTTAGCCTATCCCGGTTTAGTTTAGAGCCGCGCTGACTCTCTTTCACCAGTCCTGGCAGGGCACAGAGCCCATTTTTCAGGATCATTAGTTACTTAGAGAGCAACTCCGACCAGCATGCTATTTAAATTGAGATGCGCATCAACCTCCCACAAGTGGCTTCAATTAAAAATTAAACATTAATAATTGATTTAGTATCTTCACCCAACACTATTATTTGAATGTTATACATGCGCCTGATACTATTCTTTTTATTAATATGCACACCTGCATTCTTGCAAGCACAGGCACCTTTATCACCTCAACAACAAGCCTGGCTTTACCGCATCGTTCAGAAAACACCGATATTGGAACGTAACTGGGGCCATTATTTTGGGTTCGATGAGGAATTGTTTTTAAAAGTTGAAATGGGTCAGTACCATACCGATTACGATGCTGTTCTCCAACATCAAATCAATAAGCCAGAAAGCCTTCAAATAGATTATGACAGCATTGCTATGACATCTCCGGGCCTCATTTCCGAAGCTGCTATCAAATTAACTTTGTGGGAGCTTAACGAAGCTTTGAAAAATTGTATTTATCGACCGGAGCAATGTCGCGATTCCATTTATCAGTACTTTTCTCAACCACTTGGCAAGGCATTACCTTCTAAACTAAATTCAAAACATTCCAGGGCAGTTTTATTCTGTGTGATGCATCCTTCACTGCCCATTTCGAAAAAAATTGATCAACTCACTCATCAATACAAACTAGAAGTTGGTGATCAGAAAAAGTTACTTAATAAGTGGCGCCAACTGGTAACTGAATATGCTCTGGTAAACAGTCAAAAGTATTTCAAACTTCTCTCATCCGGACAGTCCTTTGATGGCATCACCTTTTTGGCCGCCGGGGAAGGTAGCGGAACAGCCGGTTTGTTATACGAAACGGAGCTCAATCCGCAAGACAGCACCAAAAGTTGGTATGGCAAAGGGATTGGTCTGTTTACCTATGAAGTCAGAATCCGAAAACAGGGACTGCGACCCTTGAGTCAATCCACCGAACAAATTGAATTACCAGCCGGCAAACCGTCTTCATTACATATTTCGCTGTGGGGATTGAATTCCTCTTTTAAACCAATGATCATTATTACCAACGGTTCCAAAAGCTATCATCTGTTTGCTGATTATATGTCCCGGGAATTGTCGGCCGATCCAGCCATGGGAAGTGGAATCTCGCATCTGGACCGCATTGAACAATACCGGACTAAAAAGATGGAACCGCTATTAAAAGATCTGCAAAAAGAGGGATCGTTGGGTGTTATCCTTCAAAAAGAATATGGTATTAAAGCCGAAATAGAAACCAACTTAAGTCGTCTGGAGGCCGAAATAGACACCTTACAAAAGGAAGAAAATCCATCCCAACCAGCCATCGATTATCGCAAAAAACTCATCGACACCAATCTGACCAATTTAACTAAAAAAGAACGTCGCATCACTGAGTTAGAAAGTAAATTATCCGGCGAGTATGCTAAGATAGCTTCAGCTGAAAAAAAACTGACAGAGATGGAAAGCCTCCTGGGGCCCAATCCCCAAAGTTGGCATAAAAACAAGGATCATTACTTGTTTAAGGATGGTGTGGTATTTAATACACGTACTCAGGATTTGATTTTCCCAATCACCGAAACACCCACATCATTAGCCATCCAATTGCTTTCAGCTGGCTATACTTTAGCAGGCAAGCAAAAAGACGAAGTGCAAATATATGTCAGCCTGACCGATGCTCCCGAAAAAAAAGAAATCATCAAAGCAGAACCGTTACATCTTCAACATACCTTTTTCTTCTATCCGGATGAATACAACTCTTTCACGCCACTACCAGATAGTCTTATGGCGATTTTGAAGAAAGCCATCTCAAACCAACTATTCATTCAAGCCGCCATAGCACCGCTTCCGGACAGTTTGAAGTATCCAACTACTGTCCGCCAATCTTATCCCAATAGAGCCCGTGAATTTGAGCAGCCTATTACCACAGCCGGCCAAAACCGAAAAGTAGAATTGGTCATGACCCAACACGGAGATACACTATGTTTCACTGCATTTGGATCTACTGATGCTGTTCCCACACGCTTATCAATGCTTGATCCGGAATTGCGCAGTCAATTGGGCATAACGACCGCATCACCTCACAATAATATTTACCTGAGTGCCTTACGGGCTATGGGGATTATTAAAAAAGTACTTTTAAAATCAGACCCAAATCATATCATAGAAGTGGAAAACCTCCAGCAGTGTGAATATGAAATTAATGAGGATACACTTAGACACTTAAAAAAAGAAACAGGCCTTTAACTATTTATTTAAAAACCATCCCGCCTAAAAAATCAGGAGAAAAAAGCTTGACCGACCGTAGTTTCTCAGTATTTATATTCAACAATTCTTTGATGAGCTTCCCCGGATGGCATTCGGGGAAAGCTCTTTATCAATCCAAAGAATTACAAATTGTCTAAATTAGATAAGCGGAATTTGATTTAATCAATTTTAAAACCACTCAGGTAACGCTCGCCTGTATCGGGTAATACAACAACAATGCGCTTACCGGCATTCCCGGGACGTTTGGCCACTTCAACGGCAGCCCACAATGCAGCACCGGAAGAGTAACCCACTAACAATCCTTCTTGTGTAGCCGCTTTATGACTAATCTGCAGGGCATCTTCATTGCTTACTTTAATCACCTCATCAAATACACCTGTATTCAATACCTCAGGAACAAAACCGGCTCCAATACCCTGAATTTTATGCGGCCCTGGTTGCCCTCCGGACAATACAGGCGAAGCTTCCGGCTCCACAGCAATCACCTGCACATCAGGATTCCGCTCTTTCAATACTTCACCAACACCTGTAATGGTTCCTCCCGTTCCGATTCCGGCGATGAAAATATCCACTTTTCCATCTGTATCTGCCCATATCTCTTCGGCAGTTGTACATCTATGAATAGCCGGATTAGCCGGATTATTGAACTGTTGCGGGATAAATGCCTTAGGCAATGAACCAGCCAGCTCATTGGCTTTTTCGATGGCTCCCTTCATTCCTTTGTCAGCAGGCGTCAGAACTAACTCAGCACCAAATTTCACAAGCAACTTACGACGCTCAACACTCATACTTTCAGGCATGGTCAAGATCAAACGGTACCCCTTAACAGCTGCCACAAATGCCAGCCCTACTCCTGTATTACCACTGGTTGGTTCTACTATTACCGTATCTTTATCAATATCTCCCTGGCGCTCCGCCTCATTGATCATGGCTAAGGCAATACGGTCTTTTACAGAACCGGCCGGGTTAAAAAACTCTAATTTTGCCAGCACTTCTGCTGCGGCTCCATTAGTTAAACGATTTATTTTTACGAGTGGTGTTTTACCAATTAATTCGGTCACATCATTTGCAATTATACTCATGGTCATGGTGGTTTTTATATGTAATACATTATTTGTTCGCCCTCTTGATCAAGCATTGATTTCAGCTTATCTAATTTACAATCATTTAATAAAAGTTCATACTCCTTTTTCACTTCGTTGAGATATTTACCAACTGCTTTTTCGGCATTTGAACCGGTAAGAGGTATCGGCTTGTCACTTTTATCGTCCAAAACAGAAATCAAATCATATAATGTGATTTCAGAAAGTGGTTTGGCCAGGTAGTATCCCCCACCAGCCCCACGCTTTACATTCACCACTCCGTTTTTTCGAAGCGCCACAGCAATGGTTTCCAGAAACTTTACCGGCAACTTTTCACGTTCGGCCACTTCTGCCACTCTGATGTGTTCATCTTCTGCCAATACCGAAAGAGCCAACACATATCTTAAACCATAATATACTTTCTTTGGAAACATCTCCTATTGTTTTACTATTTTCATATGCAAATATGAATCAGTTTTTTACATCAGCAAAAGAAAATATACACTTTTTATCCTACAAATAACATATCCTTTAAAATAAGTCACAAAAAAAAGAGGCTATTAGCTTCCTATTGATTTGGTAGATTTAATGGAGTCAAAACTCCTATTAATCCCACCTATTTAATATCCGTAATTAAAAAGCCTCCCGAATAGTAAAATACATTCCACTTTCACCATGATTTGAAACCCCATAATCTATTCTAAAATTCAGTCCTTCATCCGGCAAAACCCTAAATCTCAACCCTGCTCCACCTACCACATGCAAATTATTAAATAACCCTTCTTTTATAGTAGGAAATACTTTCCCTGTACCGGCAAAAGCAACAGCGCCAATACGCCACCAAATATTTTGACGCCACTCAGCCTGGGCAAACCAGGCATTTTTATCCAAATACTTATGCGGATGTGGAATCCCCCTCAACATGCGCTTACCGCCAATGTAAGGCAATTTAAAAAACGGCACATCACCATTTGAATGACTGATATACGCCTGCAAACCTAAAATACTTTCATCTCCTTTTACCGGGATATATTTCCGAACATCCAGACTACTTAACTGAAATTGATAATCACTGCCCATGCAATCGTCAAACCACAATGCTGAGGCCACTGCAAACCATCCGGATGACGGATACAATAAATCATTACGCGTATCGAAAGCCAGTGTGGGCCCCAAACCGTTTGCCCAACCACCGGCATATCCTAAAACGGACGAATTCAGCAAATCACCCTGAATTTCATTATTTTCTACCTGATTAAAATCTGTTCGCAGACCGATGAACCATTTCTCATTCCATCCTTTAAGAATATCTGCATTCAGACTACAACGATTTAATTCATACTCGGAATAAGGCTTTTCTTTTTCCTGGTTTCCCAGTCCGAAAAAGGTATCCGGCAGAAATAAATACTGCATTCGGGAAATAAAAAACCACTGCTGCTTTGTAAAGACCACCGCATCCAACTGCACTTCATACATCCCTTTGGAGGACATCTGAAAAGCGGGTGCAATCGTTGTGGGCCGATGATAATTGGATTTAACCTCACCTGCTGGTTTGATACGCCATACCGGCATAATACCTATTTCATAACCGGTACGGGGTGAATAACCGGCCATGGGATATACCGAAACCGTATGCCTCCCCTCCTCCCAGGTCACCAGATCCAATACATCTTCGGCCAATCCGGCGGCCTGCTCCAACAAATTTTGATCAAGGGAATCAACAGGAGCCTGCCCAAAAGAAAGCACTGCTCGAAAAGACAGTGCTACAATTACAATTATTCTTAAAAAGTGATTCATTTGTTATTTTAAAGCTTCTTCAAATGCATTAATCAGATCATCAACATCTTCGATACCTACCGACAAACGCATCATGGTTTCCCCGATACCCATTTCTTGTTTTTCTTCGGCCGAAAACTCCGCATAAATAGTTGATTCCGGATGAATAATCAGGGTTTTATTATCATTTAAATTAGTAGCTCTCCGGATGGTATCCAAACGATTGTAAAACGCATAGCAAGCTTCTTTGGATTCCAGATCAAAAGTCATGATAGCGCCAGGCTTTCCTTTAAATTGCTTGTTTGCCAACTCAAATGCGAGACTTCTTTCCACACCCGGATAATTATAAGACACAATCTTCGGATTAGCTTCAAAGTAGGTAGCAAGCTTTTTACAATTTTCCACACAACGATCCACCCGCAGCGCCATGATATCCAAACCCAGATTCATAAAATGAGCTGTATGCGCAGTCATCGTGCCGCCCAGGTGACGGAATATCTCTTTTCGAATACGCCCCACCAATGCATCCTTTCCGAATTTACCAGCCCAGGATTGCAAGGCCGGCAACAGCTCCCAATCAAATGTGCCATTATCAAGCACGACACCACCAAAAGCAGCAGCACCACCTGAAATAAATTTTGTGGTTGACATCACTTCCACATCCACACCACAACTTTTTGAATTAAATACATACGGAGGCGTTACCGTACTGTCGCAAACCATAACGGCCTTTTTCGATCGTGCCAATGCCGACAACTTCTCCAGGTCAATAATTTCCAACTGCGGATTAGTGATCGATTCAAAGAAATAAACACGTGTCCTGTCATCCGTTTTCGCCTCCACATCCTTCAAATCGGTCATATCAGCAAAACGCACTTCAATACCCAGAGATGGTAATGTTTGCTTCAATAAGGCATAGGAATGCCCAAACAAATGATTGGATGACACAATATTACCCCCTTGCTCTACCAAACTCATCAATACATTAGAGATAGCAGCCATTCCTGATGATAACGCAATAGCAGCATGCGCATCAGTTACTGCCACCATCTTTTTTTCAAAATATTCAACCGTTGGATTAGATGTTCTGGAGTATGCATGAGCAAATTTCTTTCCTTCAAAAACAGCCTCTATCTCTTCAGCACTTTCAAACTCATAGGCTACACCATCATAAACGGGCATGTGTAGTGCATTATAGGCATCTTTCTGCGGATACTGAGCATGCAGAGAGCGGGTAATAAACCCCTTATGTTTCGTATTCATTCGGTTGCTGGTTTTGGAATGTTTTACTTGAATGCCAAAGGTAATATAAATCACATTTTAAGCCCCCGAATACCGATACAAAAACAATTATTTGCACTCCAAAATTATCAACGCAAGCCTTTCACATCTTCCGGAGTTACACTATCTGCCGAATTACCGAAACCTGATCGCAAATAGTTTAATACATCAGCAATTTCTTTATCCGGCAAATTCCGATAACTGGCCATAATACCATTATAAACTTCTCCATTCACTTCAATCTCACCAGACATACCATTTAAGACAATCCCTATCAACTCCACTTTATCTCCTGAAATTACTTTATTATTAGCTAAAGGAGGATACATCCCCGGAATACCACTTGCATCCCGCTGATGACAGGCCAAACAATGGCGTTTGTACATGATTTCACCAGGATGTTTATCTATCAGTTCAACTGTTTTCAATGACTTATTGGATTCATTTTTATTTCCGGATAATCCACAACTCATTAAAAGCGGGAAAGAGATTAAAGCAACAAAAACAATCATCAAAAAGATACTATTCTGCAATTGCTGCAGGGTTTCCTCCATGTCAAACTGCTTACGGCTCTCTCGGATCATCAACCCGGGTGCCATTTTATAAAAAAGGTAAATTACTAATGATACTCCCGGCACTAATCCTAATGCCAAAAAGAAGAAACGTTCCATAATTCAATAATTTTAATCAATCCATAAACAACTCAAACCCGACCTTTGTTTTTACAGCCATCTATTTTCCAAGCAATTAGAGGCACTTGATTTTATTGAATACTTAATCGATATTGTAACCGGCTTTTTTGATTTTTTTTAGCTTGGTTTTTTTCTAATTTTGCCGACCATTGCCAAAACATTTTAAACCACAACTCAAATGATTGTCTATTTAAGATTATTATCAATTGAAGCGGATGATTTTGTGAAAGAGATAGCGATTGATGATAATCAAACGTTTGCTGATCTTCATAATTTCCTGCAGGAATTACTCGAATATGACGCTACACAAATGGCTTCATTTTTCACTACTGACTCTGAGTGGAACAAAGAGCAGGAGGTGACACTTTTTGACATGACAGATGGTGAGACTGAAAATATACTCGTGATGAACGACACGAAAATTGCACAACTCATCACAGAAGCGGGACAACGCTTGTTATATGTTTTCGATCTATTTTCGGAACGTGCGTTCTTTATTGAAACCATACAAACAGCTGAGGGAACTTTAGCTAAACCCAACTGCTACAAAAATCAAGGCGAAACGCCGCAACAAATCATGATCGGCGACATATCTGAAGATACCGTCAGCGAGGAACCTGATTTTGATGAAAGCCTATTGGACGATTTCAACTGTCCGATAGATTTAGATGAATTTAATGATGAGTCCTTTGATGAAAACGACTTCCCTGACCATTACTAATTTAAGCAGCTTTACTTCATGACAAATACCCTGCTGGTATTGATCGGGCCTACAGGCATCGGCAAAACAGAACTTAGCTTAAACCTGGCCCAACAGCTAAACACTGTTATCATATCCTCTGACAGTCGTCAAATTTACAAAGAATTAAAAATTGGAACAGCAGCACCAACAACGGAGCAGTTACAGGCTGTACAACACTATATGGTGGGGACTCACTCCATCTCTGACTATTATAACGCTTATGAATTTGAGCAGGATGTTTTAAAACTGCTTGACACTCTTTTTCACTCACACACTAACGTCGTGATGACAGGCGGCTCAATGATGTATGTAGATGCCGTTTGTAAGGGCATAGACGACTTACCCACCATTGATCCTGAATTACGAAAAGAGGTCATGGAAACTTATGAAAAAGAGGGACTGGATGCCATCCGCCGGCAGCTCAAATTACTGGATCCTGTTTTTTACGAACAAGTTGATTTAAAAAACCACAAACGTGTCATTCATGCCGTTGAGGTCTGCTTAATGACAGGACAGCCTTACAGCTCACTTCGCAAGAACAGTGCGCAGGAAAGACCATTCAACATCCTAAAAATCGGGTTAGACATGGATCGTACCGAATTATACGATCGCATCAACCGGCGCGTTGATACCATGGTTGAAGATGGATTATTTGATGAAGCGCGTACATTTTACGAACACAAAGCACTTAATGCTCTCAATACCGTTGGCTACAAAGAGATTTACGGCCATTTGGATGGTGAATACGATGCCGATACAGCCATCGAATTGATCAAGCGCAATTCACGACGATATGCCAAACGACAATTGTCCTGGTTTAGGCGTGACAAAAAAATAAACTGGTTTCATCCTGCTCAGGCAGAAGAAATTTTTAAATTTGTTGAGTCCAGTTTAAAAACTATCTGATCTACCCATGCATTCAGGAGGAACATTTAACATTCGGGTATATGGCTTACTGACTAACACTCAAGATGAGATTCTTCTTTCTGACGAATATGTCTTGTCAACCTACATGACAAAGTTCCCCGGAGGTGGATTAGAATATGGCGAAGGCACACTGAATTGTTTGAAAAGAGAATTTAGAGAAGAACTAGCTATTGACATTAAAATTGAAAGTCACTTTTACACAACCGACTTCTTTCAGCCTGCTGTCTTTTATGACAACACTCAACTCATCAGCATCTATTACCTGGTATCATCTCCTGAAGTTTCTAAAATTATCACAACCGACACGCCTTTCAATTTCGCTGAAAAAGAAGGCAGTCAAGCTTTTCGATGGATGGCTATTAAAGATTTAACTACACAAGAGGTCACCTTTCCAATTGATAAGATTGTTATCAAAAAACTAAAGGAGCAATTTATACCGTTTACTAATCAAAATGGTATTACTTCACCGCCTCAATAACCAGGTGAAAACTTTGCTCCGTCCACTCCGACCGGTCAAAACCACCAAAACAATTCACTTCAGTAAAAAAACCATTGAGCATAGTCACTAATTCACTTTTCCTGAGCGGTAATAATGGAATACTATTTTGTAACTTCTCCTTGTTTTTTTTAGCTGTTAGCTGAGTGGAAAAATCGATTAAACCATCCTTACGATGAATATAATCTCTTGTAAAAGAATAATCAACAGTATCAATAGTTGGCAAATGATCCACCCGATTAATTAAGATACGATCATAATTCACAATCTGCATTAAAAAACACCCCTTCTCCTTCAACCCATCCGAAATGCTTCCCAACACATTTTCTATTTGTTTTCGATCAACCAGGTGCACCAATGTATTACCAAAACACAGAATTGCATCAAAAGAAGCTTTTTGATACATTGAATTCAATTGCACCATATCACCTTGCCGGAATCTGAGATTTAGTGCCTGGGGCCGCTTCTCTTCAGCCTTAGTAATCATCATGGGATCGAAATCAAAGGCATCCACATTGGCACTGCGCCTGGCCAGATTAATGGCCAAAGAACCGGTACCACAGCCAATGTCCAATAGGCGTTTATTACTCAAATCAACACCCACCCCCTTTTCCACAAAATCCTGCTGTTTAGGATTAAATGGAAAAAGTTGGTCATATGCTTCTACAATGCGATTATAAAATGCCATTAGTCGAGTTTTTCAGCAATTTGATAGGAGTTACGCTCAGTTGAATTACGAGATACCAATTCGGCCAGAAAACCCGCCAAAAAGAGCTGTGTACCGATAATCATGCTGGTTAACGCGATATAAAAATAGGGACTATCCGTCACCAATTGTGCAGAAACACTATGATACACATACCAGAGTTTTTTCATGCCCAAATAAAGGGCTGAGAAAAATCCGACTGTGAACATTAACGTTCCCAATGATCCAAAAAGATGCATAGGCCGCTTTCCGAACTTCGAGATGAAGGTCACTGACATCAAATCGAGAAACCCCTTAATGGTTCGTTCAATGCCAAATTTAGAGACTCCATACTTACGTTCCTGATGCTGCACCACTTTTTCACCAATACGACCAAATCCAGCCTGTTTGGCAATCAGAGGAATGTAACGATGCATCTCACCGTACACTTCCACATTTTTAATCACCTGATTTCGGTAGGCTTTCAGTCCACAATTAAAATCATGCAACTTTATGCCGGATACCATACGAACCGTTCGATTAAACAATTTACTGGGCAGTGTTTTCCCGATCGGATCATATCTTTTTCTCTTCCAGCCACTCACCAGGTCAAAACCATCTTCACGAATCATTCGCATTAGTTCCGGAATTTCTTCCGGACTATCTTGCAAATCCGCATCCATGGTAATGACCACGTCACCATGGGCAACTTGAAAACCGCAGTGCAAACCAGCAGATTTTCCATAATTACGACGGAATCGCAAACCTTTAACTTCTGGATTTTCTACCTTCAGATCCTGAATGACTTTCCATGATGCATCCGAACTACCATCATCCACAAAAATGACTTCATAGACGTATTCCAGCGGGTCAATCACCTGCCTGATCCATTTTATCAATTCACCCAATGACTCTTCTTCGTTATATAACGGTACTACGATCGATAAATCCATATTATTCTTGCGTTGCTTCTTCAAAAAGCGATTTTGGTTTTTTAATGATAGCAGCTAAGATAAGTGAAATAATAACACCTCCTAGAATAGCCCCAAGTATACCTCCAATTAGCATCATACCCGGAGTATAAACAAACTGAAAAATACTATCCATCATCTCTAACTCGGCATCAGAATACCCACCCTGCATCACTCGCTCCATAGACGCATCCTTAAGGCCATCAAGTGCTGAAGGATCAATATACTTAAGAAATATGAACGAATACAAACTCGTTAGACTACCACCAAACAACGAAACCAAGGTACCCAATGACACCCCTTGTCCGAATTCCATATAGCCACCACGGTGCTTGTCGCGAAAATTCATCATCGCCCACACCAAACCGCCAATTATAATGATATTCTCTAACCATCCCAAAAATCTATTTCCAGAAAGATTGGACACATAGGCCACAAGTGATAACAGCATTAATGCCGCAGCAATAATAGCTCCATATTTCAATGCCACCTTGCCAATAGACGAATTATCCTTTTCCATAAATTAAAAATTAGCCTTATTTAAATACACAACGAAAATACGAATAACCCGCAAATGTTCATCCATTGCACGGGATTATTCCAAAAATCCAGCAAACCCTAAAAAAAGAAGTGAAATTTTTGTTTTTCATTTTCACCACATTACCTCCCAAGAGACAAAAAAGATACTAGAATTATTTGCACAGAAGCACAAATGTTTTACTTTTGCATCCGCAATCAAGAAACACGGGTGAGTCCCATACGACTAGCTCCCGTTGAATTCCCCCAGGGCCTGGCGGCAGCAAGGGTAAACGGTTGTAGCAGTGCGATGTGGGTAGCTTGCCCACCCGCCGATGTAGCTCAGTTGGCTAGAGCAGCTGATTTGTAATCAGCAGGTCGGGGGTTCGAGTCCCTTCATCGGCTCAGGAATAAAGTTCTTAAAAATATTGATTGTACTTTTCAGCAGACTTCCAGAAGTCTGCTGGAGTTTTGGGGAGATACCAAAGTGGCCAACTGGGGCGGACTGTAACTCCGCTGACTTATGTCTTCGTAGGTTCGAATCCTGCTCTCCCCACTAATTTTTGCCGATGTAGCTCAGTTGGCTAGAGCAGCTGATTTGTAATCAGCAGGTCGGGGGTTCGAGTCCCTTCATCGGCTCAGTATTTTTTATTGCGGGAGTAGCTCAGTTGATAGAGCATCAGCCTTCCAAGCTGAGGGTCGCGGGTTTGAGCCCCGTCTCCCGCTCAAGGGTCATTCATCGGAATGGCTTTTTTTACGTCTTTTTTGACATGTTTTTGGGGAGATACCAAAGTGGCCAACTGGGGCGGACTGTAACTCCGCTGTCTTTCGACTTCGTAGGTTCGAATCCTGCTCTCCCCACTAATTATTGCCGATGTAGCTCAGTTGGCTAGAGCAGCTGATTTGTAATCAGCAGGTCGGGGGTTCGAGTCCCTTCATCGGCTCAGTATTTTTTATTGCGGGAGTAGCTCAGTTGATAGAGCATCAGCCTTCCAAGCTGAGGGTCGCGGGTTTGAGCCCCGTCTCCCGCTCACTTTTCTCCTACACAAATTCCATTTTATACATCCTTCAGTCAATATTGTGATCAAATCCATTGTCAAAGAGTGACATTGTGCATTACCTTTGTATCAAAATTACTATCTTCAAAATAAAAAATATGCTTGTCAAACTATACCCGGATAATCCCAATGCGAAAGAAATTAAAAAAATAGCCGACATCTTAAGAAATGGAGGGCTGGTTATCTACCCTACCGACACAATCTATGGCATTGGTTGCGATATAAACAACAGTAAAGCTGTTGAAAAGGTCGCGCGCATTAAAAATATCAATTTAAAAAAGGCAAATCTCTCCTTTATTTGTTATGATTTAAGCCATATTTCTGATTATACCAGGCCATTGAATAATCACTTGTTCAAAATCATGAAAAAACACCTTCCCGGGCCTTATACCTTTATCTTACAAGCCAACACTAACGTCCCTAAACTATTTAAAAATAACAAAAAAACAGTAGGCATTCGTGTACCCGATAATAATATCATCCGGGAATTAGTACAGGAGTTAGGTAATCCGATTTTATCTACTTCCGTAAGAGATGAAGATGATGTGATTGAATACACCACAGATCCTGAATTGATCTATGAAAAATTTGGTTCCCAGGTAGACATTGTGATAGATGGAGGTTTTGGAGATAATATACCTTCTACGGTCATTGATTGTACCGATGGTGAAATCGAGATTATTCGTCAAGGCAAAGGAGATCTCGAATTATAAGACTCCTTTGCAATATTATCCTGATAACAACCAACAATTACCCTTTCCAGAAATAAGGTGAGAATAATAAAATAACAGTAAATAATTCCAATCGTCCGATCAACATCAGAAAACTTAAAAACCATTTACCAAAACCAGGCACTTGATAAAAGTTGAGTGCCGGGCCAACATCTCCTAATCCAGGACCAATGTTCCCAATAGAAGTTGCAACTGCACCCAAGGCCGTATTTAAATCAAAACCCATGATGGACATGATGACCATACTCACTCCCACAATCATCATATAGAATACAATAAACGCCAGAATATTTATCACAATACCTTGCCCCACAGCACGCGTGTTATATCGTACAGGAATGACAGCATTAGGGTGAACCAAACGCTTTAATTCGAAGAGACTATTTTTCATTAACAGCACAATTCGAACAATCTTGATACCTCCTCCGGTAGATCCTGCTGATCCCCCTAAAAACATGCACAAAAAGATAATTATACTTAAAAAGGGAACCCATAACAAATAATCTGCAGTTGCATATCCGGTCGTAGTAATAATAGATACTACCTGAAAAATACCATCTCGCCACGCATGCTCAGCACCCAATGATGAATCAGTACAATACAGTACCCCTCCCACCATTACACTAATCACTAAGACAAACCCAAGATAATATCTAAACTCCTCATCTTTGATAACCTTTTTAAATCGCCCATGTAAAGCACTGTATGACAAGGTGAAGTTTGCTCCTGCAATAAACATAAAAAGGACTACAACATACTGAAGATAAGGAGAAGAAAAATAAGCCATACTAGCTTGCTTAGTAGAGTAACCTCCTGTTGCCATGGTTGTGAACGAGTGACAAATGGCATCAAAAGGAGTCATCCCCCCCAAATATAATAATATCGCCTCTGCAAAAGTAAACATCACATATATCCCATACAACCGTTTAGCTGTTTGAGTAATACGTGGATGCAATTTATCCGGGACAGGCCCGGGAACTTCTGCCACAAACATCTGCATACCTCCTACTCCCAATAAAGGTAGAATAGCTAACGAGAGAACAATAATCCCCATTCCCCCAAACCATTGAATCAAACTACGCCAGAAAAGCAAACCATGCGGTAACGCTTCAATGTCATTTAAAATACTACTTCCCGTAGTAGTGAAACCTGACATGGTTTCGAAAAACGCGTCAGTAAAGGAGGGTATGGCACCACTTAACCAGAATGGCAATAATCCAAATAAAGAAAAAACAACCCACACTAATGTCACAATCAAATACCCATCGCGCTTACCGATTGCTTTTGGAGCATTCCAATTCACACTGGCAATGATTCCTCCAAATCCCATGCATATAGCAGCTGAGATAAAATGATAAGGTAAATCAAACTCTCCGTACAGCCAGGATATTCCACCTGACAATATCATAAATACACCTTCAATAACTAAAAGAAGGCCAAGAACCAATAAAATATGACGGCTATTAAGCATTTCCGATTGTTTGCAATATTAGATGGCGCAAATATGCCATTTTTTCAATGAAGAAAAAACACCGATCTTTTAAAGACTAGTGATTTTTCCAAAAATCCGGTGAAAGTAAAATCAAAACAGAAAATAGCTCCAACAATAAACGTTATGGCACTGGATATTAATAAAGCCTGAAGATCTGGTTCCTGATAATAATAGGAAATGCCTGCACACAATAACATGAACAAGCTTTCAAACATCACCACCAGCCCAAATACTTTGATGATGAACTTTTTATTCAACATGACAAAACGTGGAAATTAGCTAAACATTTTTTCGATCTTACTAATACCTGAAGGCATCGCAAAAAGAACAACCTTATCGTTGGGTAATATTTGCGTATCACCAGTTGCAATGATAGCCGATTCACCCCTGATAATTCCACCCACATTTACATCTTTTGGCAAACTCAGGTTACTCAAGGTAGACTTTGTAACTTTTGAATCAGGCTGAGCAATTAGCTCCAATACTTCTGCATCGGTGGCTGTCAAACACTTCACATGTGACACATGCGCCCTCAAAGTATAACGATAGATGTGACTGGCTGCTATTAACTTCTTATTAATCAACGTGCCGATACCAATATTTTCAGCCAGATCAATGTAATCGATATTCTCCACTTCAGCCACTGTCTTTTTAACCCCCATCTTTTTAGCCAATTGACAGGCCAGGATATTCACTTCTGAGTTTCCGGTTACAGCTACAAAAGCATCCATTTTATGAATCCCTTCATCCTTCAAGAGCTCCAAATTACGACCATCCCCATTAATCACTAAAGTATTCTCCAACATATCGGCTAACCGAGCGGCTTTTTCTTTATCTATCTCGATTAGTTTGATATTATACTGCCCTTCCAGTTGAAGCGCCACTTTTTTACCAATTCGACTCCCCCCAAGAATCATTACATTGCGGATTTCAAACTGTTTTTTGCCCGCATCCTTCATCACTTGCTTAACTGCTGATTTGTTAGTGATAATATATACTAAATCATTATGCTGAAGGGTTTCTTTTCCTCTCGGGATGATAGTCGTTCCATCACGATTAATAGCTACAATATTGTATTCCTGCTTTTCATACATGCCCGAGATATCTGCCAACGTTTTATCGCAGATTGGCGCATTGTCTCGTACTTTTAGTGCAAATAAGACCAGTTTACTGCCGGAAAATTCAAATAACTGACGGGTTCCAACTTGCTTTAATGAAGCAACAACTTCCTTGGTTCCCAATTGTTCCGGATAAATGAGCTCATCAATTCCCAACTGCTCAAAAAACTCCATGTTTTCAGGTAGCAGATATTCATAATTATTCACCCTGGCAATGGTCTTCTTTGCCCCTAACTTCTTAGCCAGAATGGCTGAAAGAATACTCATATCCTGATAGGGCGGTACTGAAATGAACAAATCGCACGACTTCACATTTGCTTCCTTAAGATCCTCTATCGACGATATAGTACCTCTAATTGTCATCAAATCGAAATGCGAATCGATCTGTTTCAGGCGTTCTTCATCCTCATCCATCAATATCACATCATGATTGGCACTGCAAAGCATCTTGGCCAGATGGGTTCCCACTTCTCCTGCCCCGGCAATAAAAATTCTCATGGCAAATAATTAATTCTGTTTCCTAAGAAAGTTGTTTGAAGTAAATTCACCGCAAATTAAGAGATAATCCTACCATATTTCCAAATAATATCTTATTCAATTTATGCCAATAAGTCGTTTCTTTTATGATGAGCGCTTCATTCTCCTCTAATAAATAGATCTTTTCTGCGTGACTACTATTTTCCTGCAACCATTTACCTTTTTCATCTTTATTCCAACTTCCCGGAACAATTATTTTATCGAAATCGATTATCAACTCCAACTCATCCACTGATTGCATTGGAACGTGATCAAAAATAATCCAATTTATCGATTGGGATAATTTATTAGACGGCCATTCAACATCCTTCCTTACAAATAAAACGGAACACGCTCCCCAATGATCAAAAATAACTGGCAAATCAGGGAATGAGTCATTGGAAATCACTTCAAAATCAACTGGTGCCTTGTAATAAGACCATAATCCCTTTAGATGATATTCTATATTTCTTACAGAAACATCTCTGTTAACGTACACGGTATTGCGATCATGATCGATAAAATTCACAACTGGATTTCCACGCAAAGGAGCTACAACTAATAATTGATTTGGTTTAGACCAATGGTTGATCTGAAAACTAAATCCTAAAAATAATACTACCAACACCAGGTATCGTATGTATTTTAAATGCCACGACTCACGAAACATCAACACAAAAATTAGTCCCAAATAAATGAGAGCAACCTGATACCAATCCATGTAAAGGTGAGACCAAAGAGAATTTGGAAGCCCCTCAATCCACTCCACTGAATTATTGAGAAAACGCAATAAATCACTTAAGCACCCAATTAACATTATCGATAAAAATGACGAAAAATGAAACATTACAGATAAAATAGCCAATGTCAAAATAGGTGCTACAATTGGAATTAGCAGCAAATTTGAAATAATAAAATAAACGGGAAACTCATGAAAAATAGCAATTCCAAGGGGAAAAGTGCCCACTTGAGCAGCAATGGATACAGAAAAAAGGGACCAAATCCATTTAAATGGAATAAACTCAAATGTAAACAACCTGTTAATTAGTGGATAAAACAAAATAATACTGACAACAGCGACATGACTCAACCAAAAACCAATGCTATAAATTGCCAGAGGATCCAATAAAAGAATAATCAATAGTGATGCAGATATCACATTAAAAATATTCATTCTCCTTTTCAATAAATGACCAACCTCCATCATTGAAAACATAATAGAAGCACGCATAACAGATGGAGAGAATCCTGTTAAAATAGCATATCCCCATAACATCAAAACAATACAAATAACTTTCACTAGTCGCTTTCGCTTTAATCCACCGGCATTCAATAAGAAGCCTGCTAAAAGGTAAATAATTCCAACATGCAATCCGGATACAGCCAGCAGATGCATGGCACCAGCTGTAGCAAAATGTTCTTTCTGATCAACACTCAACTCACTTTTATCACCTAAAAATAAAGCATTTAAAACAGCTCTCTCCTCATGAACCATCCCATAATCTGCAAATAACTGCATTAATTGTCGCTTAATCTTTGCGCAAAAAATAAATAGATCAAATGATTGGGTCGTTTTTAAATAATAACATGAACCACTAAATGAAATAAATTGAAACGAAATTCGATTCTTCTTCAAATAATCGGAATAATCGAACATAAATGGTATCCGTGGCGATTCAAAAGAAATTAACTGACCTGAAACAAACCAAATATCTCCGGGTAGTGGGTGCTGATCCAAGCTCTCCTTATTTAGGTACAATCTTCCAGTGTGGCCAATAAAATTATTAATAACACTGTCATGACTGCCCACTAACTCCACGTTATACTTTAAGCTTTTAGACGTCTCTCCTAAACCGGAAATAATCTTAACTACAATATCTGATTTCGCTTTTGAATTCAATACAATAGGCTTACGCATTTGGATATAGAACATACCAAATGCAACAACCGACAAAACAAATACTATTCCTGGCACAAAACGCCATTTATAAGAAGCTTGCTTCCGGAGCCAAATGATACAGACAAAGAATATTAAGAAAAAGAAGAACATTACAAATGATAAACTCCAGAAAGAAATCTCAATATGCCCACCAATAGCAATACCTATAATGAAGGGAATTACGAATCGCAACAACGGTGTTCTATCAAAAAAAATTGAAATCATATTTCAGGAAAGCTATCTATTCAATTTAAGCTATTTCTGATTGAATTTCAAAAAAAAGCTGACAGTTCTTACTATCAGCTTCAATTATTAAAAATTCGTTGAATTTTATGAACTTCTAATTTTCCCTGTTACAATATTAAAAACACCGAGAAAAAAATACTTCACATCTGTCCAAACCGGATAATTTTGTTTTTCTTTCATATAGATACGTTCTGCTTCAATATTTCCTTTAGCATCCGGCATCAACAGTGCAACATAAGGAGGGATACAACCAGGTTTATATTTAATCCGCTCCTTTTGTACATCCAAAGGCAATTCTTTAAAACGCGATCTACTGAGCGGACGAACACCTACAATGGCCATATCTCCCTTTAGAACATTAATAAACTGGGGAATTTCATCAATCCAATACTTCCTGAAAAGCTTCCCCCACCTGGTTAACCTAAAATCATTAGCGGGCTTACCAACTTCATTGTAACCGTTGAGTCGGATCACAAAATCTTGTAAATATTCGGAATAAGGGTGCATCGTTCGAACCTTAAACACATTTATAGGTTTGCCACCTTTTCCTATTCGGGTCATCGCAAACAATGGCCCAAATGAGTTCTTTATGTAATAACTCGGCTTGCGGGTTTTCATCACCACAAAATATAGCAAACCATTAATCTCCCTGTACTCAATCACCTCAAATCCACAACATACCAGACGCCCTAGCACTTCAGCTTTTGTCAACCAGCGATATTTGTGCTTAGTCAATCTCAAATACAAATCCTTAGTATATCTGGATTTTGAATGTACCCGGTGAAACATGAAGTTATGAAACCATAGAAAGTGTTTGAATAATTTCCAGTTAGAATTAAAATGCTTTTGCTTACGAATACAGGCCGTCTCAACACATCCAATAAACATCCCGGCATCAGGAAGGCAGTTATTAATTTTAACGAAAAAATTATTGATACTTGTAAAATCATTTACCCGGGTAAGATTGACAATGGCACGAACATCTCTATAGGACTCTTTAAAAATTAAATTGGGATCGTTAGCATTAATTAATTTCACACTGTCTCTTTCCGGAATAAGGTGTTGACAAAAATAATAGTATACATCAATATGAATCTGCCTCAGTAAAGATTCCTTTGTATCATGCATCCATACTCGGGGACTCATATCCTGACGATGAATTTCTAAAGATTTTTCCGTCCCTGTCTCAACTTCCACTGAAATATTTGCCCACAATGACCTCATATCACACGCTTTAAATCAACATCTACAACCAAATTTACGTAAGAGAAAAGTGAATGTCATCATTTTTACATGAATAACATTTGCAAAAAAATCAGAAAACTAACTAAAACCTTATTTCATCTTATTTATTATTTCGTTGATTAACAATTATTGCCATTTCATCAAAACACAAAAAAAAACCTGGCATTTTATTAATTATGAATTTTTAACCATAGAAAACCGAATTAAATGCTTTTCTTTTTTACTTTTTTTCCAGCAGCATTTACTTCTACATGATCCTTAAACTCAATTATTCCAGGGATTTTATAAGCAGATAACTTTGTACTGCAAAATGCTTTGACGGCATCAGCTGTAATAGTATGATTAGTGGTATTAACTACCAGAATCGCTTTTATTGCCTCTCCTAATATAGCATCATCAACAGCCTCAATAGTGCAATCTACAATCCCATGCATAGAAACTAAAATTTCTTCAATTTCCTTAGGACTAACTCGTCTTCCGCCAACTTTAATAATCTCTTTTCGCCTGGCAGCATGATAAATAAAACCATCTTCGTCCACTTTGGCCAGATCACCCGTATACAACCACCCATTTTTAATGGTTTCCTGAGTAGCTTGAGCATCCTTAAAATAGCCAAGCATCACATTATCTCCTTTGGCTATTATTTCGCCCACCTCACCAGGATTAACAGGTATACCCTCATTATCTACAACTTCCAACTGAACATCTGGAATCCCTTTGCCCAATGATCCAAGTTTATCTACCAACCGTTCCGGTGGAAGATATGACAATCTCGCTGTAGCTTCGGTCTGTCCATACATTACAAAAAAACCAACATTTGGAAAATATTTTCTAAACTCTTCAATGAACACTTTGTGCAGTTTACCTCCAGCCTGAGTTACGTATTTCAATGAGGGAAATTCTGATTTAATAAAAGAGTCTGATTTCCTCAGCAGTATCTGAAAATGACTTGGTACACCTGCAAAACCAGTACAATTGTATTTTTTCAGATCATTGATAACCGACCCCAGAAAAATAAAGTTATTATTCATTACAATACTTCCTCGAACCTTAAGGTGAGTATGTAATAAAGATAATCCATAACAATAAAAAAATGGTAATACCACCTCCATGATCTCATGCTCAGTCAACTTAAGATATTCAACGATAGAGCTCGTATTAGCCTTAATGTTTTTGTGAGATATCATTACCCCCTTAGGCAAAGCAGTAGAACCAGAGGTATAAATAATTTGCGCCAAGGAGTTTTCTTCAAAACGATTTTCAAGTTCCCACTTAGCTATAGGAAGCCCCTCCTCAATCCGAGACAGTTTCTTTTCATCAATAATATTTTCAATTTCAGGTTGCAGCCGTCGTACCGCAGCTCGAGACATGAAGCTAAAGGTCACTTCTCCTTGTTCTATCACATAATCCAAACCTTCTTTCTCAATAGCTGGATTTAGAGGTACAACAACATTTCCTGATTTCATTATTGCCAGATAAGATACAATGAAAAAATTACTATTGGGTGAAATCAAGACTACTCTCTCTCCATGACCAACTTCATTTTTAATCCATTGAGTCAGTTTCGTCACTCGCTCCCTGAGTAACATAAAACTTAGTGTTTCTTTAGGGCCAAGTACAAATAGTTTTTCACTATTTCCGATATCCTTTAGTAGGTAGTCTACACAATTCATAATGTCAATTAAAAGTAGATGAACGAAAAAACAGTTATTAAATCACCATTTTGCAACCAGTCTAAAAACAGTAATTTCCAGAGGAAAGAGTAGTTTTACTCTACTTCATAAGCACAAATTTTATCAAACAATTTCAGAAGGATATCCTTCATGCGTTCTAAAATAATCATGCAAAGGAGGAGTCCTCAAGTATTCAGTTGTTTTTTGTTTGCGCTCAAAATTCCGATAAATCCTGACCACCTGATCTTCTGTCATACCCATGACTGGCGCCACCTCAGAAGGTGTATAACCATTCTCCCATCCATACCAAAGAAGATCCATGGATTCAAATGGCATCTGATAGAAAAATTCCTCTTGTGATTGTTCTGCTGAATAAGTATCAGTTGTCGGCTGTCGATTTATTATACCTTCTGGTACTCCCAGATGCCTGGCAATTTCATATACCTGAGTTTTATACAAATTACCAATAGGCATGACGTCTGCAGCACCATCTCCATACTTTACAAAAAACCCTTGTTGTACCTCGTGCTTATTAGGAGTACCTAAAACAGCATAATGCAATGCTTCCGCATGATAATAAATCATTGACATACGACTGCGTTGTTTAAAGTTAGAGGCTGCGACAATTTGCAAATATTCATTCATAGGCAATCGTGCCTGCTTTTCAGATCCATCTTTAAATATTACAGAGACATAATGAACCGGCGGTAAGTTTTTATTAACAAACTCCTGTGGAATAACCACTTTCATTTTATCACATGCAGGATCGTATTCAGGTATAACTCGTTTAACAGCCTCGTCACGTCGCCTGTAACAACCAAATCCCTCCAAAGCGCCACTAATATTTTCAACAATCGCCTTAACACCAAACTTATCGGTTAATTTACGCGCTAAATCTTCACTATCAGGACTCGAATCCGTTTCCGGCAACATCACACCCAATAGTTTTTCAGCTCCCAAAGCCTTAACAGCAATAGCTAATGTCACGGAAGAATCGATCCCACCACTCACACCAATAACTCCTCCCATTCGACGAAAACGTTTAAAAACGTCTTCTCGTAACTTAACACATAATTGATCGACTACTTCATCAACATCTCCTAAACGGAGTATCTCACGTGAAAATTCAGTATGGTTTGATTTCATCTTAATATATTTTACGTTTCTAATTTATCACTTATTAATTTTCACTTGCTTTCGATTCATCACCACACCTCTTCTCAATTCAGATTGAGTGAGGTGATGAAAATCCCGAACAAATTTATTATGGACCACCTGAGTAGACAGCAATCCCATTAATGCCATATTGTCAACTTCGCTAACCTGACTACTATTTTTTAATCGCTTCAGTAATAATTGAACAGATTTTGGATTAAAAAAAGCTGTTTCTTTCAATTGTGAATAATCCAAAGTGTTATCCACAAATCCATTTTTATCCGCCAAAAGCGCTGAAGCGATAGGTGCTCTATAGGCTTGTTTTGGCCTTTTCACAACCGAATCAGGTATTTTACCTTTCATCAACTGTTTAAGAAGATACTTTTCATCCATCCCATTCAATTTGAATTTATCTGGTAACCTGGCACAAAACTCAAGCATTCGATGGTCTAAAAACGGATATCGTCCTTCCACTGAGTTGGCCATAGCAACGCGATCACCTTGGGAAGACAACAAATATCCTGACAAAAACACATTTGATTCAATAAACTGAGCTTTCGCTAAAGGAGAATAGTCACTAATTTCACTAATAATTGATTCAGCATATGAAGCAATTGGATTATACCCATCAATGGAATCCTTTACCTCTTGCGATAAATGATTCATTATTTTTCCTGAATTATTCCACCGCAGCAGGTGTGAATAAATTGGCGAACGTGTGTTCTCCAATTGATACCCAAAAAACAATCGTAACAAGGAAACATTCGCATTCTGTAATTGTGGAATATATGGATATAACTTTTTTAAAAGTAAAGGTCTGATCTTAGACTGGGGAATCCGAGCCCAAAAATGACGGATCAAAACTTCCTTAAATATATTATATCCACCTAAGGCCTCATCAGCTCCTTCTCCGCTTACCACCACTTTTATACCTGAATCACGAACAAGTTTGGACAATCGGTACATTGGAAATGGTGCGGATCGCAAAACAGGAATCTCCGTATGCCAAATCACTTTTTCAAATAAATCCGTCACATCATCATTCTTAAAAGAAACTGACCGATGATTCGTATCAAAATAATCCGCCACTTCTTTTTGATACATTGTTTCATCGAAATCCTTATCCTCAAAACCAATTGAAAAAGTATTTAGAGCCTGAGGAAATAATTTCTTGATAAAAGCTGTTGTACTGCTTGAATCCAACCCGCCACTAAGATAAGCCGCAACCGGCACATCCGCTCTCATTCTTAAGGAAATGGAATCCTCAAATAAACTGCTAAATTCTTCAATAGACTCCCCTAAATTACCAGAACTCCCGTTTTGTTTTGAAAACGAAAGAGACCAGTACCGCTTCAAATTGAATTTTCCATCCTTAAAAATACCAAAATGTCCCGGAGGTATTTCATATATATCTTTGAAGGCTGAATTGGGCGTTAAGGTGGTCCAAAAACTAAACACTTCCTTTAATGATTTATAAGATAGTTGCCTTTCAATACCGGGATATTCAAATATGGATTTGACCTCTGAACCAAAAACTATTGTTTTATTTTTGAATGTATAAAAAAGAGGCCTGATACCCATTCGATCACGAGCTAAAAACAACTCTTTCTTCCGTTCATCCCATATGGAAAAAGCAAACTGCCCGTTTAACATGAGTAAACACTTTGCTCCATATTCCTGATATAAATGTAAGACAACTTCAGTATCACAATTAGTCCGAAATCGGTGTCCTTTGCGCACCAAATCCTCTTTTAGCTCCGGATGATTATATACTTCACCATTGTAAGCTATCCACATGGATTCATCCTCTGTAGACAAGGGCTGTTGCCCGCTGGCAAGGTCCACAATGCTTAGTCTAACATTTCCAATGCAGGCCTGCTTATTCAGATATAATCCGCATTCATCAGGTCCTCTATGTTGAATTCGTGTCAACATACGGTTCAAAATCAATTCGGAAGATTCTGACACATCAGGATTAACAAAACCAGCAATTCCACACATACTAAAATAATAATAAATTAGATTCAGCTTCCACAATAAAAATGATCTTACATCAAATCAACAATCTACTTTCAGCGAATTATCATGGATTGTATCAGACGATCAATATGAGCACACTTTTCACTTTAGACTCTTCACTTATGACTATCAGATCGTTCATGAAATAATGTTTAATAATCAAATGGCGCGTCCTTTGGGAGAGCAAAGTTAACCCGTCTTTGTAGTCCGATAGATATCGGGCTGGTTTGTTTTGCCTAAAAATGTTACACCGAGCTCCCTGAGCTAAAAAATAAAAGTAGTTCACATAGAATTTTAATACCATCCATTCAGCAAAGAATGAGTTATTATCTCAGTGCTCCTTTGTGTTTTCTCCATACAGCTTTGCGTAACTACTATTTTTTGAACACGCTACCAGTGCAATTTAACCAGCCATAGCCACCTTACGCTCAACAAAAGTGGCAATCCGTTCTACACTGCCAAAATTTTCTTCCTGCAGTTCAGTATCATCTGTTACAACACCAAATTCTGTTTCTAAATAATTGATCAGACCTAACAGTCCCATGGAGTCAAAAATCCCCTCATCAAAAATCAGTGTACCATCCTGAATAGTTCCCGGTTCTGAAAAGGTGGTCTCCGCAATAAAATTTCGTATCTTATCTTTCATTTTCTAAAAATTTAATAGTTAATAATACCCAACTAGAGAAAAGGTAAAACAGGTATACATTGAACATATTATACACTCATAAATTGCTACCAAAATCATTGACTTAAGATGGTATCACATAAAAACGTATTTTCATTTCCAAAATACTTACACATAGTAACGACAGGATTCTATTCTCTGTCCGATCCTTTCAAATCCTAAACGATTGTATCCTTTTTTTGGATAAAAAAGTTAACTACTTTCTAGTACAAAATCAAGTTCTCTTATTACTTCAAAACTATTAAAGTAGAATCCGTATTATTACAAAACTTTAATTCACCTGTTAAAGATGTACCGTCCCCATTAAGCTCAATAATATCGACTACCCTTTGACAAAAAAAAGGAGCTACCCGTGAACTTTTTTTTTGCTCACGTGAGAATAGGAAGGCTTAACTGCATATTCATCTAATAAGTACAATCCACCCTCTGTTTCCAATTCGTAAAAATCCCAGACATAAATATTATCATTAGGCTCATCCCCCTCTTCTTTCACCAAATTAAGGAATTTTCTTGCTCGAAATGCAGATTCTTCATTGGTTTTAGATCTGGTTAATGCGGCTCCCGTCCAGACAATAAATTTAGTATCGGGATACTCTCGCATTTTCTCCTTTAAAACTTCATACAGCAATTTGTAGTTGACAATCGTTTTTCTGGAAGAGTTAATATCAGGTATATCATCCTAATTGATGGCAGTAACCGGGAAGCAGTGTTTATAAATGATAACCTCCCATAAGGGGGTGAGTGTTTTTAAAGTTGGCTCAAATTTATAAGTATCCTTATCTCCATTCTTCACCCATATATTGTAATAATCGGAGGAGTAGTTGTTCCAGCCGTAACCTGGCAGATAAGGAAATTTCTTACTTAATGGAAATGCTTTTTCAACCAGGTTATATTGCCTTTCATTCTCCTCATTATAGTTTTATAACCATACGATCGCATCTGCCTTTCCTTCTGCTGTAGTTCCCTTAGAAATATTATTTCCTGTACTGTGATGCAAAAACAGGATGTTAACAGCATCTACTTCACTCTTAAGAGATTCCTTATACCCATCTTGTGTACAGGAGACGATAATAATTGACAAAAAAAATAAATACAGATACTTCACGATTGAAACTTTAACTAAAAAAACATTGCATTATGACAATCAAAATAATCATCTCAAACTTAGCCTGAAGTTAAAATTGATTATCGACTCATTTTTCTTGACAAACAGATAGGATATAAACGATATATTTTTATCCTACGCCCCCCCCTTAAAGGAATGGTATCAATTTACATTCCCCATGCTACCTGCATAACTGTAGGATGCTGTCATAGCCAGCGGCGCAGGCTTTTCCTTAACCACTGATGACACGAATTAACATTAATTGGTTTTCCGGCTGAAAACACTAAGCTGCATAACTGTCTTTTATGCTAACCAGAGTTCGATAATAAGTCGGGCTGAAAGCCCAAGTCAATTCATCCCAAGGCAATGCCATTGGGCGAGAATAAACTGCCACTGCATGGCGAAATGCTTTTAAGGTAAATTCATCATTTGAATTATCAACAACTCCAAAGTCGAACTCAGGTTATTAGTTATAATTTGAAAAATTAGTGGACATTAAAAAAAGGAACCTTTTTTTGACAAACAACATAAATGCACTGATTAAAATTAATATACAGCCCCTATATTTGTATTTCATTCAAATGAATTAGAGATACTAAATAAATACCTAACGGAAAACACCAATTCATGAAGAAGTACACCTTAGTTCTTAGTTTATTTATTGCCTTATTATTTAGTTCTTGCGTCTCCTTAAAAAAATCCATCTATATGCAAGGGGATATTGCTCAAAAACTGGAAGAAGTGGAAGCCTCATATAGACCGGATAAAACGTCCTACCTGGTGAAACCCAATGATAATTTATACATACGCGTCACTAGTTTGGACGATCGCACCTCGGCCTTTTTAAATAATGAATCAGGAGCAACAACCAGAATTGAAAATCCAATGGCTGCCAGTCTGGCTGGCTATCGTGTGGAACAGGATGGCTCCATTCAATTTCCGTTCGTGGGTAAAATATATGTAGCTAATTTAACATTAGAGGAAGTCCGGCAAAAACTCCAGCTTGCTGTCTCTAAATACCTAGAAGAGAGCAGTATTACCGTAAAACTACTCAATGATAACATTACGATCATTGGAGAAGTTAGAACACCTGGTCGGTTTCTTCTCTATGATGAAGAAATTAACCTAATCGAAGCACTTAGTCTGGCAGGTGATATGAGTGACTTTGCCAACAGAAAAAAAGTTCGATTGATCCGAAAAGATGGAGATGTACAACAGATGATTGTGATCAACACTCTGGATGATAACCTGCTATTTTCCCCTTATTTTTACCTGAAGCCTGGTGATATCATCTATGTGGAACCGCGTCGCCTGAAATCGGTGAGTCTAAGTACAATTCCAATTGGGTTGACTTTGACCTTTATTAATACAGCCCTTTTGCTATTTACTTTTTACAATACGCAACAAAACGCTAACAATAACTAATTATGAATGGTGAATACACAGAGGAAAGTCTCTATAATGAAAAGAGCTTTGATTTAAAAAATGTCTTTTATAGAGCGCTCCAATATTGGTACATTATACCTATCTGTCTGTTTTTAGCAACCGGTGGAGCCTTTTATTTGCTCAAAAAAACATTGCCCATGTATGAAATTGGCAACCGCCTGCTAATCTCAGATAATCAAGGACAACTACCAACAATTGGGTCTGAAGAAGGAGCCCTGCCAGGCATTAATCTAGGCACCATTAATAATATTGAAAACCAACTTATCATCTTAACCTCATTCAGTCAAATAGAAAAAACCCTTCAGCAGTTGGATTTTACAATCTCCTATTTTAAAAAAGAAATGTTTCTGACCCAGGAAATTTACAAAAAAAAACCATTCAAAATTGTACCCGACACTATTGGACATCAACTACTAAACAACTTCATCCATTTGGAATTTATATCTGATAAGGAGTTTTATTTAAGAATTGAAGGGCAGGATGAATTTGTCGAAAAACATAAATTATTCGAAAAAATTGAGTTACCCAATGCCTCCTTCTCAGTTCGACCTATTGAAAATAGATTTACGAGTGCTATTGAGCGCCATAAAAACTATAGCTTTAAAATTCATGATTCTCAGTGGCTCATTGCCCATTACCAAAAGAAAGTGCGCATCACTCCGGTGCAACGGGGTTCTTCCATCTACGAAATTTCCATACACGAAAACAACATTCAAAAAGGCAAAGATTTTTTAAATCAGCTGGCTATTAATTCGGTCAACTACACCTTGGAGAAAAAAAACCAAATTGCCAACAACACCATCAATTTTATTGAAAGACAACTGGTAGGCGTGAGTGACTCTCTAAGTGTAGCAAAAAATATGTTAGAAAATTTCCGTTCACGTAATGAAATGATGGATATCTCCATGCAAGGCCAGATGATTATCGAACAATCACAGGAACTGGAAATTCAAAAAACAAATGTTACTCTTCAATTGGACTATTATAAATACCTGACCGAGTTCCTGCAAAGCGATCAGAATGTACTAAACTTATTGCCCCCCTCCTCACAAGGTGTCAATAACGAGGTATTAACACAAATGATATCTGAACTATCCGCCTTAAATGCAGAAAAAGCTAGTTTACAGTTCAATTCCAAAATTGAAAATCCGAGCATTACAAGAATCAGTCGACAAATTGAAACTCTGAAAAATTCGATCTTACAACAAGCAAAAAGTAACATTAATACAACTACAACTGCGTTAGCTGACATAGATACCCGACTCATGCAACTCAGCAGACAAATTCGACGCTTACCTAAAACCGAACAAATACAGTTCGATATTGAACGAAAGTTTCAGTCTACAGATAACATGTACACCTACCTCATGGAACGACGGTCAGAAGCCCAATTGGCTAAAGCCTCTAACATGCCGGATAATGAAATCATTGAAGCAGCTTCCCCCAGAGGAAAAGTGGCACCAGACCAGAAACGCTTCATCATCATTGTAGTTTTATTGGGTTTGTTCTTTCCTGCTGTGATCATTTTTGCTGTTGTCTTCTTCAACAACAAAGTACTAAGCAAAGAAGACCTTAACACCCTAACCAATTTACCTTTTATAGGCATCATTCCGGCCAGAATAAAGAAGCAAAATGGCATCGCCATGATACACAATCCTCGCTCGGTGCTGGCTGAATCCATTCGCAGTATTCGGACAGCCATTGATTTTTATCCGTCTACCGCCTCCAACCGAACTATTTTAATAACATCCAGTTTACCTGGGGAGGGAAAAACCTTTTGTGCGGTTAACCTGGCCACCTCCTACGCCCAATTGGGAAAGAAAACCATTCTCATCGGATTTGACCTGCGCAAACCCACCATTGAGAAGTACATGAACATCAAAACCAATAGTCACGGCTTGAGTCGATTCCTGGTAAAAGATCACGATTTATCTAACAATCATATCATTGAAGCTACTGAGATTCCATTTCTGGAAGTCATACCCACCGGTGAAATCCCTCCCAACCCAGTAGAACTCATTGCGGGGCCACACACACAAACACTGCTTCAAGAATTAAAACAGTTGTATGATGTCATTATCATTGACACCCCTCCCATCGGATTGGTCACAGATGCTCAATTATTGGCAAAATATACAGACATTAACATCCTGGTGACGCGCCATAACATGACGCCAAAACCACTATTGGAAAACCTCTTAAATGATCAAAAAATCAAATCCATGAAAAATCTTTGCCTCTTATTAAATGATATACCAGTTAACAAAAGAGGTTACAGCTACAATTATGGCTATGGAAGTGATTATTACAGTAATTAAAATAGAAGTTCGTGAGTAGCCATTGGGATGATTAGTGCATGAGATAGTTAGTACATCAAGAGGAACAAGCTAGAAGGCTGAAGTTAGAAGAAAAATTCACAATGG
>JAEINY010000406.1 GCA_016342595.1 Marinilabiliaceae bacterium | reverse complement strand
CACCCTCATCGTCACTTCAGCTATTTGAACTTCAGAGCCGGTGTGGGCCAGCATTCCCAGATGCCACCTCTGGCTTTTCTGTATCCGGCACCGACCTACGTCGATCTGGTAAGCCTGATGCATTACAGCAACAATGCAGATGCCCGAACCGTCTTGTTCACGACGCATATCCTGGATGACACAAAATCATTGAAGCCGGCATCCAACCTGAAAAAGGAGGTAGGAGTCGATTTCACGGTGTATGGTATCCATACTCAAATCACCTTTTATCAAGAGGAATTGAAAAATGCCTTTTCACAAGA
Source organism: Marinilabiliaceae bacterium (assembly GCA_016342595.1). Classification (GTDB taxonomy): domain Bacteria; phylum Bacteroidota; class Bacteroidia; order Bacteroidales; family Marinilabiliaceae; genus JAEINY01. The sequence goes on along the minus strand of JAEINY010000406.1, from coordinate 3,560 downwards.
AATCGATTATACCTGGTTGAATTATAAAAAATACGACACCAACGGCATCGCTACTGATTCAAAACCCGATCCGGCCCAATTGCCTTATCACACCACCTATTATCTTGCTCCCAAAGGGCAGGTAAATAATAAAAACAGACTGGAGAAAACCGGGATCGAGTACCGCATTGACTTTGGCCGCATCCATCCCATCTATACCGATATTATTGTTGATGGTGCCTGGAAAAAAACACTGCAATACAAATACATTAATGAGTATGCCCCTGCAGTGGTATCGACCAACCAAATTGAAGCCATTGGACATTATCACGATCAATTGCATAGCACCCTTCAATTATCCCAATTTAGCAGCAAGTTGCACCTGGTGACGCATGTGCCACAATTGCGATGGGTCTTTTCCGGATCCTTCCAGTTTATCTGGATCGATAAAAGGATCAGCCAGTTTTACCCGCTTCAGCCAAAGGCCTTGCAAACAGAAGAGGGTAACAGGCCCTTCACTGATGAAATGGCAAGTCAGCCAGACTACACCCGGTTCGCACTGAAGGCAAAAACGGATGTGAAGCAATCCCCTTTTCTTTTCTCCTCTAACTTAAGATTATCAAAGGAGATAGGCAATGCCGTTAAACTAAGCGTCTTTGTCAATAACTTCTTGAATTACCGTCCATTTTACCTCAATGACGGCAACTTATATGAGCGTAAAAATAACACCACCAATTTTGGAGCAGAAATAATTTTAAAACTATGATCAAACAACTATTAAGCATCTCACTTATTGCTTTGGCACTTATTTCATGTGAACAGGACGATGTGACTGTGGCCTATCAGTTAACAGTAACACTAAATCCGGCCCAGGGAGAAACACTGCCGGATGATGTGACTGTGACAGCTAAAAACGAATCATCAGGAAAGGAATACAAAACGACAGCCGTTGCCAATGAATCCGCGACCCTGGAACAACTACCCGCCGGATTCTATACCGTAACAGCTTTTAACGATGTATTTAACGCCGTTAAAAGTGTTGAACTTTTTAAAGATACCGAAACTTCCCTGACCCTGATAAAAGGTAAGTTGGGTAATTTCATCATAAAAGAAGTATACTACTGTGGTTCTACAACAAAAGCCGGAAAAGGGTATTACTCCGATCAATTCATCGAAGTGCATAATAACTCGGCAGACACACTTTTTGCGGATGGTTTATCTGTGACCATTCATGCCTCCTTTGGAAACAGCGAAAATCCCTATGCTTACATGGCAACCGATTCCATAACTATCCAATTGTGCTATACCGTACCAGGAAATGGCTCCGAGCATCCGGTGGCACCGGGTAAGAGTTTCATCATCGCCCAGGATGCTATTAATCACCAAAGCGATGCACTGGGTAATCCCGACTCACCGGTAAACCTGGAAGATGCGGAGTTTGAGTTTTACGCCACGCGCTTCCCGGGCAAAGATGTGGACTATCCGGCTCCAAACATGCTGCCCAATCTGTTTCCTTTCATCGGTACAGATGTTTTGATGCATAACCGGGGGGGCAATGCCCTGGCATTGGTAAGTATACCGGGTGACGTGAATGAGTACTTCCAACACAACATGATTGATGAATATCGCGCCAAAATCCCCAACGAGTGGGTAGAAGATGCCGTGGAGATCATGCCCTTTGCTAAAGCCTTTAAGCGCTATGATGCAAGCCTTGATGCAGGAATGGTTTCGGTAGAGGCAGGTGCCAAGTCCGGGAAAAGCATCCGCCGCAAAGTCGCTACTGAAATGAGCAATGGGCGGGTGATATTTCAGGATACCAATAACTCAACAAATGACTTTTTACACGATGTAGTACCAATGCCTTGGAGTTATTAGAGAGGGGATTTACAAGCAACAGAATTCATAAATACGTGTCAACGAAACACACCTACATAAAAGCCCTGCTAACAGGAAGCCTGATTGGCTTCCTGTTGCTTTGGTCTGCCACCATTCAAGCTGGTGATACCATTGCATTCACCCGCCACTATCAGTCGGTATTGAATGATCAGATGCCTGTGCTTAGTAGTGGCAATGCATCCGCCTGGAGGCTGATTCCCAAATTAGACCTGGGGCTGGCAGCATTGGGATATACACAGCAACAGGGAGGCCTGAAACGAAGCCTGGAGGGCAGCTCTTACCACCAGAGGGAATTACTCATACAACAGCATCATTTCTTAAAGAATACACTGGTGTATGGTGCGTTTAATTATTCCAATAGCACGGAAACAGAGGTCAACTATTTCACCGTAAATGATCCTTATCGCGATACACCCTATTTCTATGGCGATACACTAACAGGAGGCCGTTATAAACGGGAAGCGTTCCACTTAAAGGGCATCATAGCTATTCCATTGGCGCAGAGGTGGGATTTTGGCCTGGCCTCATCCTACTTTATGGGACTCTCCTATCAGGATTATGACCCAAGGGCGAATAACACCGTCAGCCGTTTCAGTCTCAGTCCGGGAGTAAACTATCGCACGGGTAACTGGAAGATAGGGACTCACCTGAACTACAGCTACTACAACGAGGACATCACCATAAAGGTCATTGAAGCCAACAGTACGGCCCGGTTTTATTCACTCAGCGGGCTGGGGCATTCCAATGAGTTTTTCGATGCGGGGGGCACCTATCGGCTCTACCAACGTCATACGGGTGCCATGGGTATTCAAATTCAAAATAAACATCATGTGCTGGAACTGAGCAGTGAATTATTCAGCGAACAAATAAAAGACGGGCGCGGTGCTCAAAACAAGGGAGACTGGCAAAGTATCAAAACCCCTTTTACATTAGCCGGTCATCTATTCTCGGTGAAAGAGACCTATCAACGACAATCAACAACCGGTTATCAAAAATTGTCGGCAGGCCTCACTTCATCCCGGCAAACTGGCACTGAAATTTTCCAGCGTTTGGAATCCAAAGCAATCAACAACACGACTCGAAACCATTGGATCACCTATGCAGAACTGGATAAATACCATCATCATCAAACCACCGCTCAACTAGCCTATGCCTGGTATAAACTGCAAAGTGAATGGATTCGTCAATGGGGATATCACGTGCAAGCAAAATACACCCATGATAGTGAAAAGATACAGGAAGCTGATGTGACCAGGAAGCAATACCAAAACCTGTATCTTTCGGCTGAAGCAGAACGCTCCTTAGCCATCAAAAAAGCCTGGTTCACTATTAAAGGCGGTTTGGGTTACAACCTCAATTTGCACAAACAGATTGCGAACTTACCTGTCACATTCTTTTCACGTAACAGCATCATTCCGGATTTTGATTATACAACCGCTAAGCGATTCACAGGCCACCTTTCGGCGACCTACGAAAGAGAGATTACCAGTGCCAACATACGTTGTTTTACTACCGGTGCATATCAGCTATGCAGTAGTAACGATTTGCCACAATGCCCTCAACGGCATTGGTTCAACCTGACTGTGGGGTTTTTTTGGTAAGGTTTTTTTGAAAAAGTGTTACACGGAGTCCTCAAGCCTTGACATGCTAACAAAGGAAGAGATAACGCTGAGAAAAGGGTAACA
>JAEINY010000405.1 GCA_016342595.1 Marinilabiliaceae bacterium | reverse complement strand
ACCAGATCAAACAAACGCCCCGGTGTAGCCACCAAAATATCTACCCCTTGCTCTAATTGTTCAATCTGCGAATCTTGCTCTACTCCACCAAAAATGGAAGCAATGATTAATGAGGTATGCTTTCCCAATTGCTTAAATACATCGGTAATTTGAAGTGCTAATTCATGCGTTGGCACCATTACTATACAGCGAATACCTTCAGGTCTTTTAGCCGATCGCCGTTTTTGTAACAGGTGCAAAATGGGTATCGCAAAAGCAGCCGTTTTACCAGTACCGGTTTGGGCAATGGCCAATACATCCTCTCCCTTTAAGATAGGTGGAATTGATTTATATTGTATATCGGTAGGTCGTTTAAACCCCAGTTTCTCAATACTCTTTAAGACTTTTGGATCGAGACCAAATTCCTGAAACTTCATAGTCATTCAATTTGGTGGCAAAGATACATTTAAAACCGGGTTCAAGAATGAGAGATAAATAGAAGATTACATTTTCGTAGCTGATGATTAAAAACGGTCTTGTCTTTATAAGGATTTGTTCTATCCGGTTAAAGCAAATTCTACTGCCTTTGTACAATGAATATCTACAGTACTTAAAACGGGTAAATCAATAAAGGACTATAACACTTAAGCCATAATCCTTTTTTTGATCTTATCTCGTGGCAGTGTTTTATACTTTAAATTGTTTGACCAATTTAATCAACTTACGGGATTCAGAAGCCAGCTCTCCGGCATTAGCCGCAAACTCTTCGGCAAAGGTAGAGTTCGATTGCGTAATATGATTCAATGCCTGAATGGAACGATTGATTTGATCCGCTCCTGAAGCCTGCTCCAATCCTGAAGTGGCAATATCCCGGGCCAGTTGAGTGGAAAGACTCATATCGGGCAACAGCTGAGAGATGTGCTCTCCTGCTTCAACAGATACATCAGCGGTAAGTTCCGATAGAGCAGTGATCTGCTCGGCTGCTGTCCGGCTTTTCTCTGCCAGTTTTCTGACCTCGGCCGCGACAACTGCAAAACCTCTTCCCTGCTCACCGGCACGCGCTGCTTCAACCGCCGCGTTTAATGACAAGATATTGGTTTGCATGGCTATATCTGATATCACGCCAATTCGATCGTTAATCTTTTTTATCGCCCCGGCAGCCTCATTGGTCTTAGAACTACTCAATTGCAGTTTGGATTCGGTAGACTGGGCAATACCCTCTGATCGGCGCGCATGGTCTGAATTACTATGGATATTGGACACCATCTCTTCCATGGCTGACGCAATCTCCTCCACTGTAGCCGCTTGCCGGTTGGCATCTGCTGACATACGCTTTGAGTTACGCCGCAGGAATCCCCCGGCCGTACTAATACCTAAGCTGGTTGATTGCACTTCTTTAACAACCAAATGTAATGAAGACACCATTTGTGATAAAGCTTTGGTCATCACCCCCAATTCATCCTGTCGATTTAATTCTATACGAGCAGATAAATCACCCTCATTCACTTGCTCTATAAATTGCATCACTTTCTGCAATACATTGGTCAATACCCTGGCCAGAAGAAAAGTAATGCCGGCTATGAAAATCAAACCTATCAAACCTGCTATGATCAAATAAATGGTGGTGCGGTTTGCACTTTGCATGATCCGGCTTTTGGGAGTTGCCAAACCTAATACCCAAGGCTTTGACGAATGGCCCATTGGCAGCATGTAATAAGAGATGTACATATCATCTCCGTCCTTTTTACAGGTAAATGAAAAAGAGGTTTTTTCTCTCTGATGACGATCAAAATCTGCCAATTGCGCTTCATCCGGCAATACCTCACAATACAATTGATCGATGAAGGAGGAATCAGGGTGAGAAACAATTCTTCCACCACCTGATATTAAAAAGGCATAACTTCCTTCATAGGGTTGAATCGCCGATGTCAGTGCAAGATGATGCTTCAGGGTAATATCCACACCCACCACTCCAATGTATTTCCCGTTCTTCAGTATTGGCGATGCAAATGAAGTGATCAGTTGTTCATTCTTCCCGTCCTCAGTGACCGAATACCAATAAGGATCATCCATCTTCTCCCGGGGATTCTGCTTCATTAAAGTATGGGTGTCAGATGGAGAATCCCCTTCCATACTGGCATCATGGGCCAATGATGTCACCTCATCACCCTTTCGACAGGCTGAAATATACTTTCGCCCATAAGTCTTATCATAGCCGGGTTGATATTCACTTAACTCGAAACACCCCCACACCGTTAATAAATCAGAGGTATTTTGAAGTACATTTCTAAAGTTCCCGGATATATGCTCCCAAATAAGGTCAGGCTGAACGGTTTCATGCTCAATAAGTGTTTTGGCTAATCCCCTGGTAATTCCAATATCCAAATTTAATTCATTGAGGATGGCATGTCCATGACGTTCCACCTCCATATCAATTTTGGCTTTAGCTTCACTTAAGGTCTCCACCCGATAACGGGTTAAAAAGAAAGCAAACACAATGAAGTAAACCAATGCAGAAGTCGCAACAAGTGAGAGGACTAGTTTTGTACGGTATTTCATATTCATAGATTCATCTGGGTTATGAGAACCCGAATATCCTTCAAGCATCCATCATAACTATTCAACGCCCTAAAAATAAATATTAAACAGTGGACTCAATGAACTGTCATCACACAATTCGGCTATTCCGTCAAACTATTCTGAAGAGAGAAAGCTACCAAAGTTAATACCGGATTACAGAGATGACTATACTCAATATTGAGTATTGTGTGCAGTCGGGATGATATAGATATAACACACTCTCGATGTAACTATTATACATAAATCATCCATAACAATAATCAAAACATTAAAAAAACATGTTACGTTTATGACTTTTTGCAATTAACTTGTAATAATTACTGTTTATTAATTTAACACTGAAAAAGGATGAACTACAACCCAACCATCAACTTACTGCAAAAATCGATACATGATTAGAATTTTAAAACACTAAATATGAACAAGAACATTATTTTATGCCTTCTCTTGCTTGTACTGGGATACCAGGCTATTGCACAAGATAGTACCACCAGAGAAGGATTTACATTTCAGGCTGACTTAAGGTATCTGGCAGCTACAAAAGCATCTGTCAGTCATCCTCCCGGATATACATTTGATGATGGCACCTACGGAAAAAGCTTTAGACTTTATGCCGGCTATTACTTCACGCCTAAGATTAATTTAAATGTGGGAATAGGTGCCGACAGGTACGAAGTAGCATCAGCCAATACATTTCCACTGGTAATTCAAGCAAGATATTATTTATCTGAAACTAAAAGCAGCTTTTATACATTTGCAGAAGCGGGCCCTCAGATCAGCTTTTCCGATGCCAGCGACAAGGGGTATGTATTTGCCCTATGTGCAGGAAGATCTTTTTCCCTTACAACAAAAATGTCATTAAACGCTTATCTGGGTTATAACTATCAGAAAACGACCGACACCTTCGTCAACCTTGGGAAAATTGATCGCCAAAGTTTGCTCATTGGAGTAGGCCTTCAGTTTTAAGAATAAATATCCACGACCTGCAGAAAACAAAACATTCCACTTTCTTTGGAATGCAAACTCATTAAATAACCGGCTTATTAGCCGGTTATTTTTCATTATATCACTCTCTCAACTAAAAACAAATCAACCCTATTAAGCAAATTCAGAACCAGATCTGCTTTTTAATTAAATGATGATACTCTTTTCTCAAAATATTTTCCGAAACAGTATTGCAGTTTAATCCAATAATTACGAAATTTAATTAAGCAATCTCATTATTACCTAAAACATTTCTCCATTCTTTATTGCGGCAATAGGATGAACAAAGTACACAGACTATCTCCATTTTAAATACATG
>JAEINY010000404.1 GCA_016342595.1 Marinilabiliaceae bacterium | reverse complement strand
AACACCTCCATGGGTTTCAGGGAGGTGTTGCCCTGGGGCCTGGTTTTCATCGTCCGGGGCCGAACTCCGGTTCATACTCCACATCATAATTCATGAAACCTCACTCCTGTCTGTTGAGCCCTTATTTTATGGGCTTAACGGCTGTTTTATTTCCGTAATGGTAATCTCTAAATCGTTGACATACTCAAGTATATGACAGTATAAATGACAGTGCAATATAAAAAAACATAATTTTTAGTGCGAGGTACTGTATGAAACTATCAGACACCTCTATCCGCAACGCTAAACCAGAAGGGAAAGATTATCGTTTGAGCGATGGCAACACTCTCTACCTTTTGGTTAAGACTGCGGGTGGAAAATACTGGCGTATGGATTACCGATTTCAAAACAAACGAAAAACTTTAGCCCTTGGAGTTTACCCAAGGATAAAATTAAAAATTGCCCGGAAGAGATGTCATGATGCCCGGCAACTTTTGGATGAAGGTGTAGATCCTGGACAACGTAAAAAAGAAGCCAAGCAAGAAGCATCTAGTGCCAACACTCTCGAATTCATCACAAGAGAATGGCATCAGAAAAATATTCATACCTGGACCGAAGGACATGCTCGTAAAAATTTAGGTAATCTTGAACTGAATATTTTTCCTTGGCTTGGGGATAAACCAATAAGATTAATAACAGCTCTTGAGCTATTAACAGCTCTGCGCCGTATTGAAGATCGGGGAGCACTTACGATGGCCCATAAGGCTAAACAGATATGCGGCCAAGTGTTCCGGTATGCCATCGCTACAGGCCGGGCAGAGCATGATATTTCAGCATCTTTAAAGGGTGCCCTTGCTCCACACAAAAAACGGCATATGAGTGCTATAACAGACCCTATTGAAGTAGGTGGGCTGCTTAGAGCTATTGACAGCTATCGTGGTCATTTTGTTACCAGATGCGCTTTGAAACTTGCTCCTATGATTTTTTTACGAACCATAGAGTTAAGGCATGCTGAATGGGCAGAGGTATCTTTTGATACCCATGAATGGAAAATCCCAGCAGAAAAGATGAAAAAGAGAAACATGCCCCATATCATCCCACTATCAAAACAAGCCATGGAGATCCTACAAGAGATTAAACCGTTTACCAAACACCGGTCAAAGTATATATTCCCCTCTATTCGGGGAAATACCCGGTGCATGAGTGAAAATACTATTCTAACGGCTCTACGACGAATGGGCTATTCAAAGGAAGAGATGACAGGCCATGGGTTCAGAGGGATGGCATCAACTCTTCTCCATGAAAATGAGTGGCCTCCACATGTCATCGAATTGCAACTGGCCCATAAAGAAAATAATGGTGTCAAGGCTGCATACAACCATGCCCTTTATATGGACAAGCGGAGAGAAATGATGCAATGGTGGGCTGATTACCTTGATAAGCTCAAAAACACAAAGTAAAGGAAAGGGCCCCCGCCCAGCCACTGAGCCTGAGACTTTCTTTCGTTGTAAAGGAGGTCCTGCTCTTCCCGGAGCCTCACACCCTGGAAGATGGAGGTATCCATCAGCCCATGGGCAACGCCGCCCCAAAACGACAACTTCGACCTACGGATTAGAGTCCAGCGGCCTTATAGCCCGAACATCCTTAACCCCTGTAGAATCGACCCTTTCAGCATTTCCAGATTTTCCATGAATCCCAGCTCTATGACCATTTTTTTTCAAAAGTCCCAGCAGATCAATACATATTGAATCGGTACGACACAAGGCCAAGATTTACCCGCACTGCTCTTTGAATCCTGAACTGGACTGGTGCCTGGGACCTGGTGCAGTCGAGTTCAACGAAGCGAGGTCTTGGAGACAATCCCGGACCAACCAAGGGCCTGGATTCGCCCATTGGAGCCCTGCCAATGCCCGGCAACCATACAGATTTCAGGGCGTCTTAAAGTAACTTCAAGGGGTGGGTAGCCAGGGATATTCTGCGTGAGCAACATCCCCGTATTTGCACGAAAAGAAATCCATTAAAAACAGCCTGAAATTTCCATTCATTTCATCTATCTTCAAAAACTGCTTATTAACAGCGTTCTTCATCGATTTTAAATTGTATCAAAATTTCATTCAGTATATGAAGGGCGACCGTCAAAAAACAGCATCAACAGGCAACGATGCTGGGGAACTTTGGCAAATACCAGGTTTCGGACCTTTCCAGATCCAGACGTATCAATGGATCTAAAGAAGCGACAGCAGTGGAAGGCACCCTGAATCGGTCCGAGAGAATCTTTATTGGTAGGTGTCTTTGGGGTTATTCAACGGGTTATCGTTTGTGGATAAGTTTCCCAGTTTTTGATTAATCTGGGAAACCTTATGGAGTGGTGTGCAACTGAAGCATTTATAATGTATTAGCTTTGATTTGACTTAGCATGGCGTTGGAATTAAGTATGCTGTCCCTGGAATATGCGGAATACCAGCTAATCACTCGTAGAATCTGCCTTGATAGAAAGGTCTTGGCTTATCTCCATATATTGAATATTATTCATCTCTCCCTTAATGACTTTACTGATTTCTTCAGCTGTTAAATCACTATGAGGGAGCTTTTTCTTTTTGCATATTATTTGAACGCGCTGATAGAAAGAAATAAAATTGCTAAAAAATGAATCATCGAGTTCTTTCCTTATCGTGAGTAGCTGGTTTTTGAGTATTGCCCAATAAGAAACAGTTTGATCCGAAAAGAACTCCCACAGAATATCCTCATCGACCACACCTTTTTTCCAATAAACCCCTAATTCTTCAAAGAAACCTGCAACCAACGAAGAAGCATGGTCAAATTCTGTCCTATCAGGTGAGTAGTTCTCGCAAACATGTCGTCTTGCTTTTAAGTACATTTCCGAACGCCATTTGGTTAGAAGAATGTTTACAGATGTGATCAAGTGCACTTTATTTTGAAGTCGTACCTGTCTCAATACAAGAAGAAGGCTGATAAGTAGAGCAACTATCTGCATCGCTCCCCAGAAACATATACCATCTTTAAATAGGTAACTAATCATACGTTCCCTCCTAAGTACAATAAATGACAATATAGTTATGTATAAAGTGTACTTTTAACACTGAAAATATAATGTCAGAATAACCCTTTCCGGCATTTTTCAAAATGCTGGTGATGCATTGCAGGAATTACCAAGTTCAAATTACGATATATATATTTCTATAACGTACTCTTCAGCGGGCGCGGCTTTTTTTGCGCTCCGCTGGAAGAGTATGTTGGGCTGATTCAATATTATCTTGTATGGACTTCCCCACCCTTTGATATCCTAACTTCGGTTTTTTTCCCGCAATTCGGACATCCCACAAGTTGCTTACCAGGAGCAAATGTAATATCTCCAATTTTATGCCCACAATTATAACATCTCACAATAATAGTATCTGCCATTGCATCCTCCTAACCTATTTGATTTATAATTTAGGAAAACTTCGCCCTTTCATTGCTGGAAAACTATTGACGCTTATGTCCCTTTTTTTTAATGATGGGAAATTTAAGCTGTCTGCTGGGAAACGACGAACAACATTGCTCGCGATATATATCCCTGATTTAGTTTTTTGGACTTCAAAATTAGTCGAACCAACCCTAATTAATTGATCAACTAAGGAATCAGACATTACATCTGATACAACTTTCAGTTCTGACACAGACAACTCATTACAATCATTAATAGACTCTACAAGGTCAGAAGTATCAGATATAGTATCAAAAATAGAGTATATCTCATAAGCAGAGGCTAAAGCAGCTGCTTTTCCAATAAGGACCTTCTTGAAAATTGTAGAGGCTATTTTTATGTAAATGTTCGGCTTAGTCATTCATGCTGTAAAATCTGATTGTTCTTCAAATCAAAAAACTACGGGACACGAAC
>JAEINY010000403.1 GCA_016342595.1 Marinilabiliaceae bacterium | reverse complement strand
GCCATGAGCTGTGATCTGAAAGTCGAAATTGATGTAGATGGTGACAGACTGGATTCGTTTCTGGGGTTGTATTACAGAACCATGGACCGGTTACTAGCTAACAAGAAGTATTATTTCAATAAGAGCTATTTCCAGGCGATTAATGAAAAGTTAAAAGGAAATTTTGCTTACTTTTATGTAACTCATAAAGGCATTGATATTGCAACAAAATTAGTTTTGGTTTCAGATGATAAAATTTACTATTTTCTTGGTGGCTCGCATGAAGGGTATTTCCGGATGCGTGCGAATGAATTTTTGCATTATGAAATAATCAAGTGGGGGACACGTAATGGGAAAAAAACATATGTGCTTGGAGGAGGCTATCAACTGAATGATAGTCTTTTTCTTTTTAAAAAGGGATTTGCACCTGATGGTAACATGCCGTTTAAGGTGGGGACAAAGATTTATGATCAGGACGTTTACAATCAATTAGTGAAACAAAATGAAGCAAGGAATATGAGTGGAGCTGTTTCCCAGGCAGATTCAGAATTTTTTCCAAGATATAGATCAGGGGATAATGATTACTTGATTTAAAAAAGGCTCTTTCAGAATTAAGGATTGGTTTGTTCAACCCATTCAGGGTTGTATTGATTTTGTTGTTAAATCCACGGGTTTTACCCGTGGTTATTCACATTCAATCCTTTCAGGATTGTTTTTTCTAAAACCACAGATTATGAGGATTAAACAGTTTAATATCAGACCACTGATTATGCTCCAAAGTTATCTTTCCTTTTGTTAGCATGTCAAGGATTGAGGACTTCATGAAAAAGCTTTGCATCCTTTGCGCAGAATGTAATATTGAATTATATCGATGACTAATATAAATGAGGCTGTATTAAAAGGCACTAGACGTATACCGAGCCACTAAGTCTCCAAGACTTTAAGAAACACAAAGGATTGTGTTTCTTTATAATAACTTTAGTGAACCCTTAGTGTTTTTGTGCCTTTGTGGCATTTGCTTTTGATACAGCCTCTTTGATTATGTATCGGCATTTAGCAATGGTATAGCATGGATATTTCATTTATCTAAAGCAGGATCAGTAAATATCCTTAAAACATAAATCCGGAAAGGTGATAGACAGTTATGAGTATAAGTGGACTTGTTCTGCGGCCGATTTAAAGGAATGGGATCTCTTTTTAAAAGGAGATCCCAGGGGACATTGTCAGCAGGTGAGTCATTGGCTGGCCTCCTTTAAGCATTATGGAGCCGATTTTGAGGTGTTAATGGTGCGCAATAAAGAGAATCGAATTGTTGCCGGGGTAGGTGTTTTGATAATCGGCATACCGTTTTTTAAAGTAGTCATTGCCCCCAGTGGTCCGGTTATTTCAGCAGGACATGACCAATTATTTGAAGACATTTTACATTTGTTCCTGGAAAAAGCCAGGCAAAAGAAAGCCTTTTATTGCCATTTAAATGTTCCGGCACTGAAAGAAGATGTAGAACAGTTACGAAAACATACCTTGAGTACTATTCATACGGATAGTTTGTTTTTTTCCGGAAGGCCTGGTAATCAATTTAAGTTTGTTGCCAGTATCAATGGTTTTCGCCCTGTAATAATCCCCGATCATGCTAATGAGTCATCATATAAGCAACTATTTAACAGCTTCAATACAAATACCCGACGAAACATCCGGAAGGCTGCCCACAATGAGCTTGAGCTGAAATTTGCTACAACCGAAGCAGAGTTGAAGCAAGCGTATTCTATTATTGCGGAGGTGGCTGAACTACAGCAATACCGTGTTCGATCCTGGGATCGGATGAAGGATATGTTGTTGAATATGATTGAAGACGGTCTTTGCCTGGTGCCTTGTTGTTATGCCAACGGAAGGCTGAAGGGAGCGCTGGTTCTTTGGGATATAGGTCAACGGTTGACTTATGTATATGGAGGAATACTCAGAGAAATGCCCGACTTAAAAGGTGGGCATTTTCTGCATCATGAAATGTTGAAATACAGTATCCGTAAAGGTTATTCGTTTTATGATTTTGGTGTTGCCGGAAATGAGGGGGTAAGCCGGTTTAAGGAGGGTTTTCAGGCCGATCATATTGAGTTTAACGGGACTAGATATTGGGTGTTGAATAAAGTTAAGTATTTACTTTACGAAGTTTTTAGCTGGTCATTAGAAAGGATTAAAAGTTAATCATTTAATCTCCTTGCCTACTTATTGAAAATGGTAATGATAAACAAATGAAAGTCCGGAATATATCATCCGGACTTATGTTAAAAAAATATTTAGCTTGTAATATTTTATTTATTTAAGAATAATTCCATTTGAGTTAGATATGCTTACTTTTCCTCCATGTAATTCATTATTAGAAACTGTAACAGTATTGCTCTCATGCCCTGAATCAATATTTACATTGACAAAGGCAATTGGTTTATATGGAATATTTATATAGTTATTTCGAATATCAACATTATCAGCATTGGCTACGTGTGTATAAATACCGTAACAATTTTCTTTGCTGCTTGTAATATTATTGTCATATATATCGCAGTCTCTTAAGTTGCTAATTTTTATGCCAGTTACACAATTCTTAATCTTATTGTTAAAAACTTTTGTGTCTCGATTATATAAAACAATTCCAAGGCTACCTCCTAAAATGGTATTCCCTGAGATTTCATTATTAAAAACAGTTTCGGAAGCTTTATGGTTTCCCCCTACAATAGCTGCATCATCATCTGAAGTATTGATTGTATTATCCTTGATTTTAATACCATTGCCAAGGTGAAAACTTACAGTATTTTCAGCCGAGTTGTTTTCGATTGTTACATCTTGTCCGATTGCAACGATAAAAGCACTGCCAGCACCACCTTTTTCCTCGTTATTCCTAATGATAATGTCTTTTGCTATTTGGTATTCAACTAAGTTCCCATCTGCATCCCTTTTTCTAACTGCTTCTACGTCGAGCCCAGCTTTGGGAGATGTGCCTTTTGAGTTTTTGGTATCAATTCCAGCATTTAGGAACCTATTGTTTTCCACAATTATATTATAGCCATCAGTAATCGATATATTGTTTCTTCTATTGCTGTCGAGTATGCAGTCAAATATTGTAATGTTATTTGAGCCAATATATTCAGCATCAAAAGCATGCTTCGTGCTATGGATATTTATTCCATCTCCACTGGCATATGATAGATTAACATTTTTGATTGTAATATTTTCTCCAGATGCAATATCAATTAAATGGCCCCATTCATGAGTCTTCTTTTCTATCCCGTTAATGATTTGTGGTGTGTAATCATGTTGATCTCTATCTCCAATTAGATTTCCACCTAATACTTTTACATTAGACACCTCACGAATATCAAGAAGGTTATATCTTATGTGTGGATTAGGTTGTACGCGTAAATGCGTATTAGTGGTCATTTGTAATGTAAAATCGGATGGAATCCTAATTGATGTCTCAAAGGCCAGAATTAAATTTCTCTCACTTGTGACCAAAAAACAGGCATTCAAATCATCCATTTTAAAAACCTCAGCGCCCAGGTATTTGGCATCATTAATGGCTTTCTGAAAGTTTTCCTTATTTTTCAGGGCAATATCGTCGGATGTTTCTCCTTCCACCATATCCCACTTATCCTTTTCAAAATCAAAAGTTGTACTTTTTAGTTTTGCTTTCCCGCCTACTTCCAATTGGTGATTTAATAAGCGGCCATCAATTTTACCACCTTCCTCAAAAAAGAGGTTTCCATTAATAATTTCTCCACCATTATAGTTCATTACCACATTGGAAGGTAAAAAGATATTTTCACCTTTTAAATCATGGGTACACGCAATGTTTAAGGTGTCATTCTCATTGATGGTAGTGAAATCAAAGTCACATGGCGTATTGTTAATGGTTTCATCAAT